>CALHGI010000531.1 GCA_938029995.1 uncultured cyanobacterium
TGGTCATGGGAGGCTTTGGGGCGGTGGAAGCGGCCCAGGCAGAACCCTCACAACATGAGCAATTTGATGCGGAACTAGACCTAGAGCCGGGCACGGTGGAGGGCAGCCCGGTGCTTCAGGAATGGTTGCGAACCACCCCTGACGTGCTGGATGCTATCCGGCACGAGCCCAGCTTTCCCACACGGCTGCACCTGGGTTACGCCCTATTTCCCTCTAGCCGGGATGAGCGGGGCCTGGCCATTGGTGTGGAAGATATGTTTGTGGGGGATCTACCGCTAACGCTGAATGCGGACTATGTTGCTAACTTTGATGGGAATGATCAGGACCGGGAGGCCTATGGGGCCCATGTGCGGTATTACGTGTTGCCCTTGGGGGGCTATGTGAATGTGGCGCCCATTGTGGGCTATCGCCATGTGGAGGCCGTGGACTATCGCGAAAGTGGTGTGCAGGTGGGGTTTCAGGTGAAGTTAATTCCGTCGCGGGGCGGGGGGGCGGATTTTGCCTATACCCAGAGTTGGGTGAGCCCGACGGAGGAGGATGCGGTGATGATTACGGAGCTGGAGTTTGGCTATGGGTTGACGGAGCGGCTGCGGCTGGCGACGGATGTGGAGTGGCAGTTTGCGCCGGGGGCGACGGATAGTCAGTTGGGGATTGGGTTGGAATGGGTGTTGTAGGGAGCTGAGGCAATTATCGTAGGGGCATGGCCTACGATAATTCCGCGGAAAGTTTGACGGCGAGGAGGGCGGCTTGGGTGCGATCGCGCAGGCCCAATCTGCCCAAAAGCCTGGTCACATGGTTCTTCACCGTGCCTTCCGACAGAAATAGTTCCGCCGCAATTTCTCGATTATTGGCGCCGGTACCAATCAGCCGCAGGACGTCTTTTTCGCGCGGTGTCAGTTCATCAAAGCCTTCGGGCACCTCCACCGTAGGCCGCTGGCCAGAGAGCATCTTTTCTAAAATGCCGGGGCCAAACTGGCTATAGCCTTTGGCTACGGAGCGGATGGCCTGGGCTAGTTCTTCGGAGGGGGTGTCCTTTAGCAAATACCCCTTGGCACCGACGGCCATGGCTTGGGAAATCAGGTCGTCGTCGTCGAAGGTGGTGAGGACCAAGACCTGGATTGTGGGATAGCGGGTTGCGATCGCACCCGTCGCCGCCACCCCATCCATCACCGGCATGCGCATATCCATTAACACCACCGTTGGCAGCTGGTGAGTAAGTTGCAGCTGAGCCAAAAGAGCTAGGGCAGTCTCACCATTGTCAGCATCTCCAATGATGGAAATATCTTCTTCCAAATCCAATAGGGTTGTTAACCCCTGGCGAATAATCTGCTGGTCGTCCACCAACATCACCGGAATGCTCGACACCGTGTTTTGTTGCTCAGAAGATTGCTTCATTAGATTGATGGGCCATGCCATCCTCCCTTATTGTTCGTTGTTGTCGGGCCATTGCAAGCAATGGCCCGACCCGTCCGTCATGTTGGAACAACTAACCGGATCTCACAGCCTTCACCGGGCTGACTATTGACCGTCAAATTTCCACCAATGGCCTGGGCCCGTTCCCGCATACCCTGTAGGCCAAATCCGGTGGACGTTTGGCTAACATCAAAGCCACGGCCATTATCCTTCAACAATAACGTCGTCCCCTGGTCATCCACCGTTAAGCTAAGCCCCACCGTCGTTGCCTCAGCATGTTTAACAATATTCGTAATCCCCTCTTGCACCAGGCGATAAAGGGCCATACTGGTGGCCTTGGGCAAAGGGGCTAACAGCTGAAGATTAATATTGGGCGTAATGTCAGTACTCGCTTTCAAGGTATCAATCAGGGCATTTAATTGGCTATGGAAAGAGTCTTGCCCAGTATCTTGCTCCCTCAGGGTGGCCACAGACTGGCGCACATCCCCCAGGGCCACTGACCCCAATCGCTTCGCCTCTTTCAACAGGGCTTGGGACTTTTGAGGATCGCGCTGGGCCAGCTTGATCGCCCCTTCCAGCTGAATATTAAGCGCCGTTAGGGAATGGCCCAAAGAATCATGAATCTCCCGAGCAATGCGGCTGCGCTCCTGGGCGGTGGCCAACTGTTTTACCTGGGCCGCCGAACGCTGTAGGTCCCGATTGGCCGTTTTCAATCGAGTTTGGATCGTTCTCTCATTGAGTAGGGCATTGACCAACAGCAGGGTAAACACCAGGGACAACCCAAAGAAAACAACCAGGTTCATCTGAAGGTTACTGAGCAAGTGCCGTGCGGGCCGAGGAATGGGCCGCCCTACATTATTAATTACCCTAAGTTTCAGGCCCAGGGTCGTTATAAATAACAAAAATGCTAGGGCCGTCACCGACACCCGCCCCATCAGCCCCACCATCAAACAGCTGCGGGTTACCAACACCAAATAAACAAAGGGAAATAGCCGCGCCCCCCGCAGCATTAGCCCCGACGCCACCACAATTAAAGCCACCTGCAGGGCCATGTGGCCCAACCGCTGCCAAAAGCCTTGGGTGGGTAAATATAGCCCCAACAAACCAAACAACAGAAGGCAACCGATGGTAAACAACGGCCACTGGGTAAAGGTGTTGGTCGGCCCATTGGACAGCCCCCGCCGGGACATATCCCGCAATGGTGGGGAGGTCAAAATCCCCATAATGGCCACCGCCAATAGGCCCCACTCCAGGTAGAGCAAAAATCGAAACGGATGATTGTGGAACTGGATAGCGCGACTCATAATACGGCGAATGATGCTGATGGATGATGATATCTCAAAACCAGTTGCACGGCCTTGCCTGTACCACCCTACCCAAAATTCTATGCCCCCACAGGGTCTCTGGCGGACTAGTGACTAAAGTCATGGGTTGGGCCATGACCCCAGTCCCGACCAAGTGATGACTCCCGCTAGCAGCCACCCTGGATACCCCCTGGTTAGGATAAGGCCATCGTTAAACACACAACCGACCAAAATGAAATTTCTAACCATGCATCCCACCATTCAACAATGCCTTAGCGGAGCCCTCATGGTGACGGCTCTGGTGGCCGCCCCAGCCATGGTCAAAACCTTGAATGCTAATGCCCTACCCCCTGAAGCTGTGGAAGCCCTCAACCTCACTCCAGCCCAACAAACTGAGTTAGACGCCATTAAAGACAACGCTCGTACCCAGGTTGACGCCATCCTCACCAACGACCAACTAGCGGCCCTAGAGGGCCAAACTGGCCGCGAACGCCACCGGGCCATGCGGGGCCTAGACCTGAGTCAAGAACAGCGAACCCAGCTGAGGGAGGTGCGTGAAACATCCCGAGCCGCCGCCAATGAGGTCTTTACCGACGAGCAACAGGCTCAACTTCAGGAAATGCGCTCTGAGCGGGGGAATCGACGGAAAAATAATCGGGAAGAGATGGCTACAAGGCTAAATCTGACCTCCCAGCAACAGAGTGAGCTAGAGGCCATTAAAAACAATGCCCGGGCCCAAGCTGAATCCGTGTTCACCGCTGACCAGCTAGCGTCCCTGGAGGGCATGACTAACCGCGAGCGGAGACAGGCCATCCGCAATATGGATCTGAGCGAGGCGCAACGCACCCAGTTGCAAAACATTCGTGAGACCTCCCGGGCGGCGGCCAATGAGGTATTGACGGACGAGCAACAGGCTCAGCTACAGGAAATGCGCTCCAACCGAGGCAATCGCCGTCAGCGCTAATTAGGCGGCTAATTCCATCGCTCCACACACACACCAACGAAGCACACACGACCGAGTCCAGGGGCATCGCCTCTGGACTTTTCCTATGGGGAGTTAACTCAACCATGACAGCCGTTGATCAGGGCCTCGTTAACCTAGGGTAAATCTGCGGATCTTAACCATGAAACCAATCAAAAAGATCCGAAATCAGGGGCATACTGCTTGAATATGAACAGTATGAATAGTATCCCCATCACCATCGGCAGCCTGGTTCTCCTCTCCGGAGCCCCAGGATCTGGTAAATCCACGGCCTGTCAGCATTTACCAACGGAATTGGTGCTGTCCAGTGATGCCCTGCGGCAAACCTTTTTTGGTACGGCAAAAACCTTAGTGGATGCCCAGGTGACCGACCGCCCCTTGGCCACGGATGACCGACTTATTTTTTCCACCTTGGAAAACTTGGTGCGGGCCAGGCTCAAGGCCGGATTGACCACCGTTGTGGACGCTACGCTGATTAGCGATAAGGAACGTAAACCGTTTGCCGTGATCGCAGCAGAGCTGGGGGTACCGGTGCAGGTGGTGATTTTAAATCCACCCGTGGAGCAGGTGCAGCGGCAGAACAAGCAACGGCGCTGTGTGGTGCCCGAGCAGGTGGTGGCTAAGTTTTGCGATCGCATCCAAACCACCTCCCAATGGCCCTTCACTCTCACGGACGGGAACATCAGCCTAGCCATGGCCATCCCCACCATCCCAGACACCGCCAAACTCGACGTCATCGGCGATATCCACGGACTGGCCGACACCCTGGAGGCCATGCTCCAAAAGCTGGGGTACGACAACAACTTGGCCCACCCCGACGGACGCCAACTGTGCTTTCTTGGCGACCTGGTGGATCGCGGTCCCCAGTCCCTAGAAGTCCTGGACCTGGTGATGCGGGCCGTGGAGCAGGGGCACTACTGCGTGCGCGGCAACCACGACAACAACCTGGCCCGGGGGCTGCGGGGCGACAACATCACCAGCAAATCCACCCGAGGCACCCTCCATAAAGCCCTGCAACGGGATCAGGCTTACCAAGCCCAAGTGCGAGACTTTATCCAATCGTTACCCTCCTTCTACCGCTACCGGGACTATGTCCTATGCCACGGCGATATCGAATGGTTTGATCCCTTACTACAGCCCGCCAACGAACGGGTATATGGCCGCTGTCGCCTTCACGAAACCCATGACACCGACGGCATCTTTCGCCAAACCAGCAATCTCACCGTCGTGCGGGGCCATATTCCCCTCACCTCCCAGGGAGAACGCACCTACTCCCTAGAAACCGGAGCCGGATTTGGCGGCCCCCTCACCGCCATGCGTTTGCCAGAACAGGAACAGCTTGAACTGCCCTGTGCCTTCGACTATCGCCAGCGGCCCTCCAGTTTTGCCGAGCAAATGGAACCCCTGGTGTCTAAAAAGCTGGTCAAGCGGGTGAATGATGGTCCCCTCACCCTCTTTAAGTACAGTTCCAAAGCCTTTTTTACCCCCTCCGCCTGGGATGAATATCCCGAGCTAAAACAGGCCCGTGGCCTTGTGGTCGGTCTCGATGGCACCCCCGTCAGCCAGCCCTTTCCCCGCACCTTTAATTATCTCGAAAGGGATACCAAACTCCCCCCCGACACCCATGTCATCGCGGTGGAAAAGCTCAATGGCTTTTTAGTGAGCACATTTTTACATCCCTATGAGCCCACCCAGGTGGTGGTTACCTGCTCTGGTTCCTTTAAGGGAGACTATGTGGACTATGCCAAATCCCTGCTATACAAAAATGGGCTATATGGTCGGGTTTTGACCTGGCTCAAAGCCCACAAAGAGACCACGTTACTGTGGGAAGCGATTCACCCCGAGGACCCCCACATTATTCAGTATGGCCCTGGGGACTATGGCCTGCATTTGATTGGGGCGGGGGTGCTGGACCAGGGTTTTATCCGTGAAGATGAATTGGATGCGATCGCAACCACCCTGCAAACACCCCGTCCCACCTGGTTCCCCTGCACCTTTACCGATGCCATCGCCAAATCCCACCAGGTGGAGCACGAAGGCTTTATAATCCGCCTCGCCAGCGACGGCACCTTCGCCCTCAAACTCAAGAGTCCCTATTATTTACGCACCAAATTCTTAGCCCGGCTCAACCCCAAAAAATGTAAGTTCATGTATAACCAACCGGAGCGATTTAAACAAGAGTTGGACGAAGCCTTTTGGCCCCTAGTGGATGCGGTTACCCGTCAGGTCACCCAAGACACCTGGCTCACCTGGACCGATGTGGCCCGGCGTGACTTTGTCCAAAGCTGGATGAACGAGGTATACCAGTAATGCCCTACCAAAACGTTCCCTTCAAAACCGATAAGCCCGTCCTCTCCTGGGCCAACCACGATCTCGCCTCCAGGGAGATCCAAATGGCCAAAAACGTCGCCTCCCTTCCCTTTGTCTATAAGCATGTGGCCCTCATGCCCGACGTCCACCTGGGCAAAGGAGCCCTGGTCGGCTCCGTCGTCGCCACCGAAGACGCCCTAGTGCCCGCAGCCGTCGGCGTTGATATCGGCTGTGGCATGTGCGCCATACGCACACCGTACACCAGCCAAAAACTCGACGGAAAACTCAAAAAAATCCGCAAGGAAATCGAAGCCACCATCCCCACCGGATTTGACAGCAACAAGAAAGTGGGCAAATCCGTCCACAACTGGCAAGGCTGGCGTAGCTTTAAGGACCTGCACAAAGGCGTGCAGCACCTAGAGAACAAAGCCCTGAGCCAGATGGGCTCCCTTGGGGGTGGCAACCACTTTATTGAAGTGTGCATCGACACCGAAGATAATGTGTGGCTGATGCTCCATTCCGGCTCCCGCAACATTGGTAATATGCTGGCTAAAAACCACATCAGCACCGCCAAAAACCTGCAAAAGCTGGCTAACGAAAAATTACCGGACCCCGATCTCTCCTACTTTGTCGCCGGTACTACAGAATTTCGTAGCTACTGGAACGACCTCCAGTGGGCCCAGGCCTACGCCCTCCAAAACCGCGAAGAAATGATGGCCCGGGTCAAGCACATTATCGAAAAACATCTCGGTGGCGGCAAACCCTTTAAGCCCCTACTGGCGGTCAACTGTCACCACAACTACGCCGAAAAAGAACAACACTTTGGCCAAGATGTGTACGTTACGCGCAAAGGGGCCGTCCGCGCCCGTACTACAGACTATGGCATCATCCCTGGCTCCATGGGCACCCAGTCTTACATCGTTAAGGGCAAGGGTAACCACGATAGTTATTGCTCCTGCAGCCATGGGGCCGGTCGCGTCATGTCCCGCACCAAAGCCAAGGATACGTTTACCCTGGATGACCTAATCCAACAGACAGCGGGGGTGGAGTGCCGTAAGGACAGAGGCATCATCGACGAAATTCCAGGGGCCTATAAGCCCATTGATCAGGTAATGGCCAATCAGCAGGACCTAGTAGAGGTGGTAGCCACATTAAAGCAAGTCATTTGCGTCAAAGGGTAAAGCCTGTTCTACCTCAAACAGCTCCAGAGATTCTTTTCGGTGTAGCCATCTACGGCATTACCACCAGCAAAAATAGCCCCAAAAATTTGCGGCAGGACTATCCAGAGATCCGCATTAACAACTGAAAATTACGTCAAATTACTGATGAAAAATTGCCGTCTTCAAGGTTTTAGCAATTTTCCAGGCCCCCATCAAAATTATCCGTTTAAGAAGCCAATAGAATTCACTTAAAACAAAAAATATTGGTCTAAACAAGGGCATACTTATAAAAATCCACGTCATTTACGATTGATTAATGCCAAGGGTTTTTACTAGTTCCAAACTCTTTCTAATTATACGAGAGGCATTTATATCGCTGCTGCCTATCGTTTTAGCAATGAACAGCCTCATTTTGCTATCCAATTTCACATGTTTTTTAAAGAGTTGTAACTTCGCAGATATCCTTTTCATTGATGCCGAAGCCATCAGTCGGCTTTATTTTTTTCTAATTCCCCTATTTTTTAATATCTCTTTTAGTAGCCTCCTAGCGCGGGAAAAAGGACTTGACCAAATTGGCACCAGCCTAATTTCCATGGTCTGTTTTTTCCGGGCGTCAGGGTTCCTCAAT
>CALHGI010000532.1 GCA_938029995.1 uncultured cyanobacterium
AGGAATAATCAAATCTTCCAGCTGACGCCCCATGGCCTCTTCACGGGTATAGCCATAGATTTCTTCACTGGCTTGGTTCCAAGCCACCACTCGCCGGTGGCGATCGTATATTTGCATCCCAATGCAAGACACCCCTTCAAACAACGACCTAAATCGCTCTTCACTCTGACGCAGGGCCAATTCTGTCGTCCTACGTTCGGTAATGTCCTCAATCACCACTAAAACACTGTTCACCGTGCCATCGGCAGCATGGAGAGGAATTTTTCGGGTGCACAGCCATGCCCGAGAACCATCCGCCCGCAGCTGGGACTCAAGAATATTGAGCCTCGGCACATTGGTGGCCATCACTGTGCGATCGCACTCTTGGTAATGGGCCGTTTCCTCCGGCGACCAGGGCATATCATCATCCGTTTTACCCACCAGGGTTTCTGAACTGTCAAACCCCGTATTGGCCAAAAACTGAGCGTTATAGCCTCGAAATACACTGTCACGATCCTTCCACACAATGCTGAATGGAATATGATCAATCACCTGTTGCAAGGTCTGCACAGACTCCGTTAGCTGTAGCTCGGTCTGTTTATAGTCACTAATGTCCGCAAACGTCACCATCAGCTGCGGGTCCGCCCCCTCCGCCCCAGGCACAGGAATCACTTCCATGGCACACCAATAGGGTCTCTCCGCCAGGATAATCTGCACGTCGCACGTAACGGTCTGGCCACCGTTTAACGCCTCCCAAAAGTAGGGAGTCAGCGCTGTCTCCACCGTCAAAATATCGTCAACAGCGCGCTGAATTAACTGCTGCACCGGGACTGACAGCCACTGGACCATCGCCGGATTCACATCCACCATCACAAATCGATCCTGCTGCCATTGCACACAGCACATGGGTCGGGTGCTGCCCTGCCAAAGACCTACAAGATGGGGTGATGAACGGACAATAGAATCGTATTCTTCAATGACACATCCATTCATAAACGAGGCAGTGACGACACATACGCATACTCTAACGAAGTTACCGCAGCTCTATGACTAACTTGCCCGAAACTTGCATGGGATCTTAAACATTTCACAAAAATGTAGCACAGAGTTAAGTATGACCACTGAGGCCCCCAAGGGCTGTGACTACTCAGTATGGCCCCCTAAGTTGGTTTGCACAGCTTGGCGAAGCTGCTCCGTCAGCCGACCCACGGTTCCCGCCTTATCGCGCCGAAAATCGGCCACATACTCCCTCAGGTTAATGGGCTCACCCACACGAAACCGCGCCTGACGGTGCGCCTTGGGTTGAATATGTTCCACCTGATAAACCTCCCGCTCCAGACGCATCAGGGTGTCCAAAAACCGCTCTGGGGTGGGGTCAGCCGCCACATAGCCATCATAAATAGCATCAAAATTCAGCAGTCGCACCGTCGTCCAGTACAGGGCATCACCTTCAGCCACGGTTTTGGGTTCCTCAGCTTCTAAAAGAGCCTGAATTTTATACACCCGTTCTCGAATCGGGGCATCGTTGGACGGTAGGTCTAACTGCTGCTCACACTGGGTAATGACATGGTTGCGTAAGCGGTCAATGCGTTGGTTCCAATCCTGTTCGGGCTCACTGACCAGGCCATACTCCGCCTCGAGCTGCACCAAAACTTGGGCTGCGATCGCCAGCAGCCGTGGATAAAAATCCCCAGCCGCCCCAGTCTCCACCGGGGTCAGGCCCAATGTTTGCTCCAGCCCCCACAACGTGTCCTCAATAATGGCCGTCATGGGCTCGGTATAGCGATACTTCAGCGATATCGGCACCACATACAAATTCGCATCGGGGTCCTGCTTCATTAGCTGCGCGATCACCTGCAGCGGCATCTGAATCGCCCCGGAGCGAAACGGCATCACCGTATCGTTTTGATAGGAACACCCCCCCTCCGGAAAAATCACCACCTGGGCCTGGGGAGCTTTGAGCAAACTCAAGGTTTGGGCAATGCTAGAGCGATCCCCCAACCCACGACGAATGGAATAGCACCCCATCCACTGCAAAAACCGCCCCTGTAGCCCCTGGAACGACTCCTTCGCCACAATATAGTGCCACATCTGCCCCACCCGAGCCGCCAAACTAAAGAGCACCATGCCATCCTCCATGGTGGGATGGTTACACACATACACCACCCGAGCCCCCGCAATGGCACGCAGCTTAGCCACATCATCCTCGGACACCACCACCCCACAGCGATACAGCCGCTGCAGCACCAGGGATGAAACGCTCTGCACTAACCGAATCAATAACGGTTTCTGCTGGGGGGGGAAAAAAAGTACAGTCTCAGAAGCCATAAAATCAACCGTCGGGGGAAGGTCACCGAGCCAAAAAGCACTCTATGGTTATGCCCTGCCCCCGGTGCAAATGGCAACTGGAATACCCAATTTTGCCATCCCCCATCCCCATGGTTCATGGCAAACAATTCTTCCCCTACACCCCAAACTCATACAGATTTGCAAAACCTTTAAAGCAAGCAAAAAAGCTTTCAGAGCAACGGTTTAGCCCCAGTCAACGTCCGTTAGTACAAAATTATTTGGAACAAATCCCCTTAAAACCCTAGTCTAAAAAAAACGTTACAACATCTGCCTGGCCCAGCATCTCTTGCAACTGGAATACCATCTCGCACAGTTATGAAATTGGTCAAGATTAGCTCGCTAATGACATATGTGGGGATACCCCTTGTAGGTGCTTCCATAGCGCTGAATTTCTTCCTCTACGGACAGCTGAAAAAATACTACATTGAACTCAACCAGGTTCGCCTAGACCCCTTAGGTCTCAGTTATTACGCTCAAACGCCAAAACTCCGCGAAAAAGGTGATGCCAAACGGGTGGTCATCTTTGGGGATTCAAGGGCCGCAGACTGGGTTGCCCCCAACATAGAAGGCTATGAATTTATTAACCGAGGGGTGGGGGGGCAGACATCGGCCCAAGCCATCCAGCGCTTTGATGCCCACGTGGGAGACTTAGAACCGGACATTGTTGTTATTCAGGTGGGTGTGAATGACCTGAAAGCCATTCCCCTCATGCCCGACAGTCGCAATGTCATCATCGACCTCTGCCGCTCGCACATCCGGCAAATAGTTGAAAAGTCCCAAGCCTTGGGCGCAACCGTAATTATCACCACCATTCTCCCCGTGGGAGAAGTCCCCATAGTGCGGCAACCCGTCTGGTCAGATGATATTGCCCAGGCGATTTATGAAGTCAATGGATACATTGATTCCTTAGCCGATGATCAGGTGATGGTGTTTGACGGATTTTCTGCGATCGCAGATGGCCAAGGCCTCATGGCCACCGACCACCGGAAAGATGAATTACACCTCAATGAACAGGGCTACAGCCTACTGAACAAAGCCTTTGTTGAGTTTTTTGATAGCGCAGATATGCCCCTCAACCCCGACGACCTCGAGGAACAACCCTCTTAGGCCCCAAAGTTAACTCAACCTCAAAGGACTGAGGGTCAATTCCCCCCAAGCCGCCACAAAAAAGCCCCGCTGTTAGCGGGGCGAAGGAGAGTAAAGCTGTTAAACAAGGAGATGGACTTTAAGCAATGGCCACATTAGAAGCTATAGCCAATGCCTGCGATGAAATCAACATCATCGCTACCATCCTGGAACGGAGACCAAATAACAGAACCATTTACCAGCCACTGGTCATTCACACGGTAGTCAGTACCACCTGTCACAGCAGCCTCAATGGAGCTATCATCACCTAGCTCACCATTAATACCAGCGCCTAGGAAAGGATTAATGCGACCCGCCTCATCAAGAGCGTTGAAATCGTAGGTAATGGGTAGCACATAGTTAACATCTTCCCCATCGTTAAAGTCAAAGTCGGTGCTAACAGCAGGACGCACGGACAAATGCTCAGACAAGGAGACTTTCGCATTCACAACAAATCCCTCGTCACTGCCACCGATGCCAACATAGTTATAATCAGGAGCTTCTTGAGCAAAGGCTGTTAGAGGAGCAGCGGCCAATACAGCAGCAGTCAGACCTAGGGAACAAAGAATACGATTAACAAACATGGGGAGATTCCTCGAAACGTTTTTAGTAGGCCGAGGAGCCAGAGCTGTTGGCCGTTAGCGCAACAGATAACTGAACCTCGTTTCCATGACCTTGTTGTATCCCCGATGTCCCCACCATGCGCCAAAAGAAGGGACACTTTCTTCGATTGGTCCACATTTTCAGGGCTCAAACTACTGAAAAATCGTTCAAATGCGATGTGACAGTTAGAGCTATGGTCGTCACCCTTACACAATTCACCTAGGGCGATGGACAGGGACATAAGGATTTGGAGCGCCCCATGGAGCGAGCGTATCAACAACGGTTTACCATGGACAATGTCAGTCTTATCCTCTGTTACGCATAGGTTACTTACAGTGAATACAGTAAAAATTATCCAGCGCAGCTTTCTCACTTGTCTTTTGTGTCTAACCTGTCTGTTGGGTCTGATGGTTCCCCCAGCCTCGGCAACAGACCTCTCCCCAGCCCCTGAAACCGCCAAGGCCTACATCATTACCCCCAGCAATGGAGAGACGGTCAAGCCTCCCTTTACCGTACAGTTCGGCCTGTCGGGCATGGGTATCGCCCCCGCCGGTGTGGATCGTCCCAATACGGGGCATCACCATTTACTGATCGATATCGATCAGCTGCCCTCCCTAACAGAGCCCCTCCAGGGTTCAGAGCAAGTGCTCCACTATGGGGCAGGCCAAACCGAAACCCAGCTCACCCTCGCCCCTGGGGAACACACATTACAGCTAGTACTCGGCAACTACAGCCATATTCCCCACGACCAGCCAGTGCTATCCGAGAAAATTACCGTCACGGTGGAATAGGCATGGGTTAATCCATGGCGTTGGGGCCATCCATGACATTGGCGCCATCCAGCAACCATACATGGGTTGATCCATGGCCCCAACGCCCCCATGCCCCACCCAGAAATCATGCACCCCTTACCCACCGACCAGCTCCTCTCCATCGACCGGCAGCATGTGTGGCATCCCTACGCCGCCATGCCCAATCCGCTACCAACGTTTCCAGTCAAATCAGCCCAGGGGGTACACATCGAGCTAGAAGATGGTCGTACCCTCGTCGATGGCATGTCCTCCTGGTGGACCTGCATCCACGGATACAATCATCCCCGTCTGAACCAGGCGGCCCACGATCAAATTGGCCGCATGTCCCACATCATGTTCGGCGGCCTCACCCACCAGCCTGCGGTGCAGCTGGCCCAGCGCTTGGTGGAACTCACCCCCCAGCCCCTGCAACAGGTGTTCTTCTGTGACTCCGGCTCAGTGGCGGTGGAAGTCGCCATGAAAATGGCACTGCAATATTGGTACAACCAGGGAAAACCCGAAAAACATCGCTTTCTCACCATCCGGGGTGGCTACCATGGGGACACCTTTGATGCCATGTCTGTCTGTGACCCGGTCAATGGGATGCACCACCTGTTTAATCAGGTGCTGCGGCAACAGTATTTTGCCGATATTCCCCAGATCCCCTTCCAGGGGGTGTGGCACGATACAGACATTCAGAGTTTTGAACAGCAACTGGTGGAACACTCTGGACACATTGCAGCAGCGATCTTTGAGCCGGTAGTCCAGGGGGCTGGGGGCATGCGGTTTTATAGTCCTGACTATGTGCGTCGGGCCAGGGAGCTTTGCGACCAGTATGGTGTACTGCTGATTTTGGATGAAATTGCCACGGGCTTTGGCCGCACCGGCCGGATGTTTGCCTGCGACCATGCGGACATCGCCCCAGACATCCTATGCATCGGCAAAGCCCTATCGGGCGGGTTTATGTCCCTTGCGGCCACCCTCACCACCCCCCACATTAGCCAAGTTTTTTCCCAGGGAGAAGCCGGGGTCTTTATGCATGGCCCCACCTTTATGGCCAATCCATTAGCCTGTGCCGTGGCCCTAGAAAATTTGGCCCTTTTAGGCAGCTATGATTGGCCATCCAAGATTCGGCAAATTGAAGCCCAACTGACCCAAGAGTTGGCCCCCTGCCGCCAGTCTCCCCGCGTCAAGGATGTCAGGGTGCTCGGAGCCATCGGCGTGGTAGAACTCCACCAGCCGGTTAATATGGCGGTGATTCAGCCCCAGTGCGTAGACCATGGCGTCTGGCTGCGGCCCTTTGGGAAGTTGGTATACACCATGCCCCCCTACGTAATTGAGCCGGATGACCTCCGCTGCATTACCCAGGCAATGGTTGCCCTTACCCGGTAGGCTTTAACCACGTCCACGTTACAACCGGTGGTGTCTAATGCGGCCCCACGACCAGGCATGGACACAGCCCAGACGCCTATCGCT
>CALHGI010000533.1 GCA_938029995.1 uncultured cyanobacterium
TTACTGATATGGGGTACGCATATGGATAATCGGTAGCTCGGTCCTATTTTTGACTGACGATGGGCCTCCCTAATCGAAATTCTAAGGGTGATGTAGGACTCGTTTTAATGTCGGTAAGGATTGCATAAAGATCTCTACAACCCAAGGGGGGGATTTTATGGGAACTGTCAAAATTGATGGGTTACTAATTTGTGAATAAACCCATGGGCTTGATGGATAGGCCGGTTATATAACGTGCCCACAGCCACAATGGTCTGATGGATAGGTTATACAACGTACCCACCTCTAAAACAGTGGTTTAGGCCTAGGGGACGTTATGGGTTTCAACTTAGACGTGGTTTATGTTAATTCTCGACGGAATGGTGGCAAAACTACCTGTAGATGTCGCTATAGATTGAGTTGAGTGCCGATGCCCCAAGCTTCTATGGTTGCCAACGAAATACCTGCTCAGCCTCCAACATTTTTCCCAACGGTGTCGGTGATTGTGCCGATTTACAATGGCGAAACGGATTTACCTGGCCTGGTTGAATGTCTCTTAGGACAGACGTATCCGGCGGAACGGGTGGAATATTTGCTGGTGGATAATGGGAGTTGCGATCGCACCCCCCATATTCTCCAATCGGCCGTCACCCAGGCCGAGGCCGCCGGGCTCACCTTCAAGCACCTAAGTGAGACCCAAATTCAAAGTGCCTATGCCGCCCGTAACACCGGTATTCGAGCCGCGACGGGTGAAATTTTAGCCTTTACCGATGCCGACTGTTATCCCGCCGTTACTTGGCTAGAAACCCTAGTCCAGGGCTTTCAAGATAGCGAAGTGGGGCTCTGTGTGGGGGAAGTTACAGCCCTACCCGCCACCACCTGGCTGGAGCGCTATGCCGAACGCAAAAATATTATGTCCCAGCAGGACACCCTGGCCCATCCATTTTGCCCCTACGGCCAAACCGCCAACATCGCCGTTCGGGCCTGCGCCTTTGAAAAAATCGGCCTTTTTCGCCCCCACCTAACCACCGGGGGCGATGCCGATATTTGCTGGCGGTTACAGCAAGATGGGGGCTGGCTGTTGCACTATGCCGAGACCGCCACGGTGCAACACCATCACCGCACCTCCTTTAAGGAACTCTACAAACAGTGGTATCGCTACGGACGTTCCAATCGCTATCTGCACCAGATCCATGGCATTAAGCTCACCCGTCCCCTGATGCCCCAAGAGGTCCGCCATTCCCTAGCCCGTTGGCTCGTAAAGGAGGTGCCGGTCGAATTGTTCAAGGTGTTAACCGGCAAAGCTGAGCCCATTGATTTAGCCATGACGCCCATTAGCCTCTATTGCTTTCGCGCCCGCACCCTAGGCCAGCGAGAATCCCAGCTGCCGGACAACGCCATTGAAATCGCTCGGTTAGACAACGATTAAAGTCCCAGCTGTGGTGAAAAAACACAGCTTTCCATTCTGTCCATTGCAACGAACCCCCATGCGTCTGCTCGTTCTCTCCCTCAATACGTTTCCCTACCCACCGAGCCATGGTGCCGCTGAGGTCCGCACCTTTAACTTACTCAGACAAATTGGCCCGCTCCACGACATTACCTTGGTGGCCCACGCCACCCCCAATGCCACCGAGGCGAATATCCAGACGTTGAAAACATGGGTCAAGGAGATCAAAACCTTTCCCCTGCCTGACAGGGGAAAAACGGCTCAGAATCGAAATCCGCTCCAGCAGGCGTTGCGTCTAGCCCAGTTTGTCATCACCGGCACCCCCCCCAGTGTCACCTTTCGGTTTTCCCCGGAGGTGTACACCTGGGTAACGCAGCAGGTGGAAACCGGTAACTATGATGCGGTGATTTGCGAGCATGGCGTTAATGAGATGTACGTCCATCCTAAGTTGCGCCACCAGGTCAAAACCGTGGCGGATATCCATAGCTCAGTTTATGGCTGGGTGTTTGATCATCTACAGGCTGGGGCCTCAGAGAATCCATGGCGCGATCGGCTGTATTTGCCCCTATTGGCCCGTTACGAAAAGCGATATTGCGCCAAATTTACCCATATTGTGGCCACCACACCGGATGACCGAGACCATTTACAGCGGCTGGTGCCCGATGCCAACATCACCATCGTGTCCACGGGGGTGGATCTAGATACCTCCCCCTATCGCTCCCATGACCCCGGCGGTCAGTCCCTAATTTTCATTGGGGCGATGGACTCGTCCCACAATATTGATGCGGCCTGCTACCTGGCGCGGGAAATCTTTCCCCTGGTGAAACAGCGCTATCCGGAGGCGACGTTGAGTTTGGTGGGAACGCGCCCAGTGCCAGCGGTGAAGGAACTCCATAGCCTCCCCGGTGTGACCGTGACCGGGCGGGTGCCGTCCATTACGGACTGTTTAAAGAGTTCCACCATTAGTGTGGTGCCGCTACGGGCGGGGCTGGGCATTAAAACCAAAACCTTGGAGTCCATGGCGGTGGGGGTGCCCGTGGTGGCCAGCGATCGCGGGCTTGAAGGGATGGAGGTGGATATTGCCGGAGTGCCCCTGCGGGCCTTACGCGCTAATCAACCTGAGGATTATGTAAAGGCCATTGGTCAGTTATTTGAAGATGCTGCCCTGCGTCAACAGTTATCCGAAAACGCCCGTCAAATGATTGAAACTGAATTTACTTGGGAGTACCTCGGTGAACGTTACGCCCAGGTGCTATCCTCCTAGGCACTATCCCCAGGGTAGGAACCCGTCAGCCTAGTTCAGTTAGCCGAGTTCTGCTAGTTAGGATGGCTGATTTTTCTGTAGCAACATTCCCATGGGCCTGAGCAAATCCAAGCCAGCGAACCACCAGGTAAAACTCTTGGTGAGCCCCACGTCAGGCCGTATTCCCTGGCGCTTTCTGAGCTGCTTAGCATTGGGGGGTGGTGTCGTTTTTATGGCGGCGGCGATCCTCTCAGGGGCCAAGCTGATTGTGGACCCCTACAGTCCCAGCTGGTTAAAGCAGGCTTTTCCTGGGTTAGCGAATAATTTTGAATCTGCGCCCCAGACAGGGGATGAAATTTTGGCGGAGGCGAAATCCCAAGGCCTCACCCTTGGTGAGCCCGTTGCCTGGCCTCGAGTGGACCAACCCCAAGCCTGGTTCTATCCGATTTTAAGCGCCGATGATCGCTCCATTGAAGCGCTTTGGGTCTATCGGGTGCGGGGTGAGCAGCTACAGCGGGTGGAACAGGTGGCGATTCGGCCCCTGAAGGAATCCTTTGTTACCAATCCCCTGGTGGGCAGTGCCTCCCAGGTGGTCAGTGTCGATAGTGATGCCACCCTGACCTCGGTCAAGCTGATGCCGGTGAAGTCAGCCGAGGTCCCTTGGCTTTTGTTGGAGGGCCAGGGGCGCTATGGCAACACTGTGATGCGCTACGGCCAAATTTTGAGCTATCGGCCTAGTTCCC
>CALHGI010000534.1 GCA_938029995.1 uncultured cyanobacterium
CCAGACCCTGTCGGCCCAGTCACTAAAATTAATCCCCGGGGCTGGCGGGCAAGCTCAATAACGATATCTGGTAAACCTAGCAGTTCAGCACTCGGGATCTTGGAACTTAAGGCCCGCAAACAGGCGGCATAGGTCCCCCTATCCTTATACACATTGACTCGAAAGCGGGCTAATCCCTTAACACCGTAGGAACAATCCAACTCCCAATTTTGCTCTAAGCTTTTCCGCTGGGAATTATTCAACATGCTAAAAATTAGCCGCTGACATTGCTCAGGGGTCATGGGAGGGTGCTCAGTTGGGGTGAGATGACCACTAACTCGGATATAAGGAGGTAAACCAGCTGAAAGGTGGAGATCGGAACCTCCCCGCTCAACCACTTCTTCCATTAAGTCTTCGATCATCATTTCCATGGAGCCACCTCAGGTAGATATGTACAACAACGGTATAAACAAAAACTTTAATCAAAGTCACAGGACAATACCAGCGTCCTAGACACAAGCAATGGAGATGAGTTTACCCACTCTGACACCATGAATTACATCTCACTGGCCTTAACACGCTACTTAGCCTCGTTACTCTGAAAACGTGGCGTTAGGCAGTAAGGACAATCCAGCCATTCATGGTGCAGTTCAGCACCACAGGTAGTACAGCCCAAGACCGTTTTACGTCTCGCCTTAAGTTCAGCCTCCAAACCAGTATCTGTAAAGGTTACACGCTCAACTTCCTCTAGGGTGGTATACCCTTGCTCCACCAATTTAAGGCTGTAAGACAGCAGGGTTTGCATACCTTCTTCAACGGCGGCTTCCTTGATATGTTCCGCGGGAGCCCCATCTGAAATCATCTTCTGCAAGTTCTCGGTAATACGCATGACTTCGTACACCCCAACTCGCCCCTTGTACCCAGAACCTTGGCAAACTTGACACAGGCCGCCTGCAGACCTAGTCGATTCAACTTGCTCGGGGGCAATGGTATTGGCCCGATAGAACGTAATGTCCCCGCCGGCGGAACTGAGCCCAAAACGAGCCAATTCTTCGCTACTGGGGGAATAGGGTAAGCGGCAATCCGCACAAACCCTACGGACTAAACGCTGGGCCAAAACCCCAACCAATGAACTAGAAACCTGAAACGCCTCCACCTCCATTTCGTTGAGGCGCGAGATCGCTCCGGCCGCATCGTTAGTGTGCAGCGTTGTAAGCACTAAGTGGCCAGTCAGAGCCGCCTCAATTGCCGTTTTAGCCGTTTCAGAGTCACGGGTTTCACCCACCAGAATCACATCGGGGTCTTGCCGCAAAAACGCTCGCAGAATCAAAGGAAAGTTCATTCCTTTTTCGCGAATCACCTGAACTTGCGTAATACCAGGCAAAGCGTACTCAATCGGGTCTTCGGCCGTACTGATATTAACCCCAGGATCATTCCGCTCCGATAGCACTGAGTATAGGGTGGTGGTTTTACCCGACCCGGTCGGTCCCGTCACCAGGATCAAACCATAGGGAGCACTGGTCATATCCCGAACGATTTTGAGGGTGTCATCGTCGGTAATAAGTTTATCTAAACCCAGCTGAGTAGTCGTATTATCTAGGATCCGTAATACTACCTTTTCGCCATAGCGACTGGGTATAGTGCTGACTCGAAAGTCAACCTTACGTCCCTGGAAAACTCTGCGAATTCGACCGTCTTGAGGAACTCGTCTTTCAGCAATATCTAGCTCAGAAATAATCTTAAAACGGGCGGTAACCGCTGGAATAATTTTCTTAGGTAAGCCCTGAAATGCCTGACGTAAAACACCATCACGACGGAATCTAATGCGTAAAAACTCCTCCTGGGGCTCCACGTGAATATCGGAGGCTCCCTCCTGCAAAGCTTTTACCAACACCTTATTAACTAGGGCGATAACAGGTGCTGCTCCAGCATCTTGTACTGCAGCTCCTAAGTCAGCCTCCTCATCTAAGGCTTCCTGGAGATCAGCACCATCGAGATCTAGGTCATCTAGGTTGGAATTAACATCAACGGCCTGCTCAAAATCTCGCTGCTTTTCCTTCGCAACCTGATCATCTAAGTAGGCTGAAATCATCCGTTGGTAATCTTCAACGGTGATCACCATACGCCGCAACTTGAAATTTTTCGGTCGCAGAATACGGTTGAGGTCGTCTTGGGCCTCCAAATTTTCGGGATCTACCATGGCCACTAGCACGGTAGACACACTATCTTGAGTCGTTTGAGACAGCGGCAACAGGCGATGGCGACGACAAATATCGACAGGAATAAGGTCGTCAATTAGACTGCCAACCTTAGTATCAGAAACACTTTCAATCTCAGGATCTAAAGATTCAACCCCGTAGAGAATCTTTAGCTCAAATAACTGCTGCTTTTTGTACTGGCGTAGAAGCTCTGGACTTAATTGCTGTCCCGTTAACGACTCTAAGACATCCGTTAATGAACGCCCCGATTTTCGACTTTCGACCAATGCCTGCTGCATTTGGTCTGTATCGACGTACCCTGCCTGAATAAGCTGATTACTGAACGGAGAAAAGCTTCTTTGTAGAACAAGCGCTTTCCGAGATGATGAGGAATTGGTCATAGTCGCCGCAGAAAATCCTTACAGAAGGTTGCCCACAAAACGCTTTTCTGTAGACAGCTATAGGGGGAAAATACCTAATCTTATGATTAGGGGCATTCTAAATGTCACAGCATATCGCACGATATTGGCTGCTCTATGTCCCGATAATAGCCTGAACATCGGTATCCAGCTAGCTGCATCACAGGCTATTCATGTTTGAGCAGAGACGTTGGGTTAGCAATGCAACGGAGGGTGGGTCTCATTCTTATGTAGTCATTACGTTGCAAAATGCACTATTGTGATACCGCTAAGATGAATGAATGGATTCCGTAGACCAAGTTGGTAAAAAGTTCATATTTTTTCAGTACATGATTTTTTCCAGCTGATAAAGGTAAAGGTGCGCTGCATTGGGTGCAACTCGTTTAAAATATCGTCGTCTAAAGCAAATGTTACCCCCTGAGTTCTGTTATTGATGAGGTTCAACGATGGTAGAGGACGTTAATCCGGCAGAAGGTAGTTCTATCGAAGAAGATGAAGTCTCTAACACGGTTAATGAGGCAGATGTCGACATCGAAGAACTGAAACTTGAAGATGCCGACATCGAAATTAATTTTGAGAATGAGTTTTCTGGCTCTGACGATGACGAGGCTACAGAGGCTTCTGATGGTGATACTACGAAAAATTCTGAAGCCGACGTAGCCATGATTGCTGGCTTAGAGGCGCAGATCACACAACTCAAGGGTCAGTTAGAAGACAGAAATGGACAATACTTAAGGCTCACAGCTGATTTTGAGAATTTCCGTAAGCGCACTAGTCGAGAAAAAGAAGACCTTGAACTTCAGGTTAAGTGCAGCACCATTAGCAATCTCCTAGAAGTAGTGGATAATTTTGAACGTGCTCGCGCTCAAATAAAGCCGCAGAATGACGGTGAAATGGCTGTTCATAAAAGCTATCAAAGCGTTTATAAGCAGTTAGTTGAAGGATTAAAGCGGGTCGGAGTAGCCCCTATGCGGGCTGAAGGGAAGGAATTTGACCCTAACCTCCATGAAGCGGTCATGCGCCAACCCACAGATGAACATGATGACGGCGTCGTTATTGAAGAACTCGTCAGAGGCTACGTTTTAGGTGAGCGAGTTCTGCGTCATGCCATGGTCAAAGTCGCTACCCCCCTTGATGAATAGCTTTAAGGAGCATGAAATACCAAAAGTGGGCCTTATGTAACTGAGCTAGTTTTCCATTAGCTCAGTTATGAAGCTTTCTTGAATATCGAGATGTTTTGTTAGAATTTATCGTTTTGGGTATTGTATTTATGAGAGGACCACTTACATCACGTCTGTTAGGGTAATGACTTCGGACATATCGCTCTACAGGTATTTTGTTAGGTCCAGGGTGTAACTGTATAGCAAATTCTACTTAGGCTTATTTATTCAGTCTGTCCCTATGGTTAGTGGTTAAGACATGCTTGCAATCTGACAATGTTTCAGATGCTGTTGAACCGCTACAGTTAATTAGGAACTGTAGCGGTTCATCATCAAGTTATGACCACTTGATCGATATATGGATATCTATTTTTTAAAGACGTAAATGGTTCTCTAGAGTGAGCAGGCCCTCATGGGAAAAGTTATTGGCATTGATTTAGGAACCACTAATAGCTGCGTTGCAGTTTTAGAGGGTGGTAAACCTGAGGTGATAACCAACACAGAAGGTGGGCGTACCATGCCCAGTATTGTTGGGTTTGCTAAAAATGGTGAGCGCCTAGTTGGGCAACTGGCTAAACGTCAGGCTGTCACCAATGCGGAAAATACTGTTTACAGTATTAAGCGCTTTATCGGTCGTCGTTGGGAAGATACATCCAGTGAACGATCACGAGTGCCTTATACCTGTGTCCGCGGCAAAGATGACACGGTAGATGTGTTAATTCGGGGAAAAGCTTACACTCCGCAAGAAGTCTCTGCAATGACTCTTCAGAAGCTCAAGCAGGATGCTGAAGCCTATCTTGGCGAGGAAGTGACCCAGGCGGTAATTACGGTGCCCGCTTATTTTACGGATGCCCAACGCCAGGCAACGAAGGATGCGGGGAAAATTGCGGGTCTTGAGGTCCTGCGCATTATCAATGAGCCGACCGCAGCGGCGTTGTCCTATGGCATGGATAAGTTAGACCAAGACCAGACGGTTTTGGTATTTGATTTGGGTGGTGGAACGTTTGATGTTTCGATCTTACAGCTGGGGGATGGTGTCTTTGAAGTGAAGGCCACCTCTGGTAATAATCATCTGGGTGGCGATGATTTTGATAACAGCATCGTCACAGCTCTCTTAGATCAATTTAGGGAGCAAGAGGGCATGGACCTGTCCACCGATCGTATGGCTTTACAGCGTATTCGTGAAGCCGCTGAAAAATCTAAAATTGAATTATCCAGTCGAGCGAATACGTCTATTAATCTGCCTTTTATTGCAGCGGATGAAACTGGACCGAAACATTTGGAGTCTGACCTCTCCCGCAACCAGTTTGAAGAGTTGGCCAAGCCGCTTGTGGCGGCGACTTTAGAACCGGTCGCCCAGGCCCTTAAAGACGCTGAACTAACGCCAGATGACATTGATCGCATCCTATTAGTGGGAGGCTCTACTCGCATTCCCGCTGTCCAAAAGGCGATTACCGAGTACTTTAATGGCAAAACTCCCGATCGCTCCGTCAATCCTGATGAAGCAGTAGCCCTGGGTGCATCGATTCAAGCAGGAGTCTTAGGTGGTGAAGTCAAGGATCTTCTATTGCTAGACGTCACCCCTTTGTCCCTTGGCATCGAGACATTAGGTGAAGTATTTACGAAGGTAATCGAACGTAATACCACCATTCCCACCAGTAAATCGCAAACGTTTTCAACAGCTACCGATGGGCAAATCTCAGTAGAGGTCCATGCATTACAGGGTGAGCGGGCCATGGCCCGAGACAATAAAAGCCTGGGGCGCTTTGAATTAACGGGGATTCCCCCTGCGCCTAGAGGCATACCGCAAATCGAAGTTTCTTTTGAAATTGATGCTGACGGAATTCTACAGGTAGCAGCGAAGGATAAGGGCACTGGTCGAGCCCAAAGCATCCGCATCACCAACACTGGGGGTTTGACATCCGGCGAAATTGACAAGATGCGGGAAGAAGCGGAAGCCTATGCTGATGACGATGCGCGCCGGAAGGTGGTTGCGGAAATGATCAATAAGGCTGACACCCTCTTCTACAGCTATGAAACTACGATACGAGAAAATGCTGAGTGGATCAGTGACGAGCGCAAAGCTCAAGGCCAGGAGGCTGAAGTTACCCTCAGGACTGCTGTAGCCAATAAAGATATATCACCAGAAGAGCTTCAGGCGGCCCTCGATGGATTACAGCAGATTATTTTTGCCATTGGTGCGGAAATGTATCGTCAGGTGAATCCAGAGGATAATTTTGATATTGCGGGTCAAGAGACCACACCAGATATGTCGGCTGAGTCGGGTAGCTATGAGGGAGAACCCATAGCAGAGGAGCCTGTAGCTGCGGCTACTACCCCTGATGCCATCGATCTGTTGGCGGATGAACCTGAGTTTGACTTGGACGCAACGATTACTGCTGATTATGAGGCGATAGAATAATACCGAATGATCAGAGTACGGGAATTGCGAAACAACAATGTGCCGTGTTTACGTAAAATGGTTGGATAGGTTTCCAGTTGTCGTTGTTAAGCTAGCACTCTATGGCTCGTGATTACTATGAGGTACTCGGTGTTTCCCGGGGAGCCGATCAGGATGAGGTTAAGCGAGCTTATCGTCGGCTGGCACGGAAGTATCACCCTGATATCAATAAGGATGCAGGGGCAGAAGATACGTTCAAGGAAATTAACCGAGCTTATGAGGTGCTCTCTGAGCCTGAAATTAGGGCTCGGTATGACCGATTTGGCGAAGCTGGCGTAGGGGGCGCAGCGGCTGGCGGCGCAGGGTTCCAAGATTTTTCAGATATGGGCGGCTTCGCTGATATCTTCGAAAGCTTTTTTAGTGGCTTTTCAGGCGGTCAGACTCAAACCAAGCGACGTGGCCCTATGCGTGGGGATGATTTACGGCTTGACTTGAAGTTAGATTTCTCTGAGGCTATTTTTGGCGGCGAAAAAGAAATTAAGATTAGCCACCTGGAAAATTGCATGACCTGTAAAGGGTCAGGGGCAAAGCCAGGAACTCGCCCCCGCACCTGTTCGACCTGTAGCGGATCTGGTCAAGTGCGTCGCGCAACGCGAACACCCTTTGGGAGTTTTACCCAGGTTTCGGCGTGTCCCACCTGTAATGGCACCGGTGAGGTAGTTGAGGATCGGTGTGAAGTTTGTGGTGGAGCTGGGCGCAAGCAGGAAACTAAAAAGTTAAAAATAACGATTCCAGCAGGTGTGGATAATGGCACTCGGCTCAGGGTTTCCAATGAAGGAGATGCTGGGATGCGTAGTGGGCCCCCCGGGGATCTCTATGTCTATTTATTTGTTAAGGAGCACAGCAGCTTCAAACGGGATGGGATTAATGTCTTGTCGGACTTGAAGATCAGTTACTTACAGGCCATTTTAGGCTGTGATCTTCAGGTAGAAACGGTGGACGGGCCTGTGGAGGTCCAAGTACCAGCGGGGACACAGCCCAACACGGTGTTGACTCTGGAGAATCGTGGTGTGCCCAAGTTAGGTAATCCGGTGAGTCGGGGCAATCATTTGCTGACTATCATGGTCGACATTCCCACGCGCATTAAGGCGGAAGAACGGGAGTTACTGGCAAAACTGGCGGAGGTGCGGGGTGATTCCATCTCAAAAAAGGGACTTGAGGGCTTCCTAGGCGGCTTATTTAAGGGCTAGTAACCATGATGAGGGGTCTTCAGAGTATGGCAGATGTCTTAAAGAAACCTGACGAAACATTAGATTTGCGGGGGACTCCCTGCCCCTTAAATTTTGTGCGAACTAAGCTCCACTTACAGCGCATGCCTGTGGGGAACCTTTTAGAGGTTTGGTTAGATGCTGGCGAACCTGTGGAACAGGTGCCTGATAGCTTACGCTCGGAAGGTTTTTTGATTGAAGAGTTAGAACCAAACGCTGAAGGCTACTTTACCCTTCAGGTCAGACGTCCTACAGCATGAGCTTAGTTGTGGAGCTTCCTAGACCATTATCTGCGTTGGGGACAGTGGTCGCTT
This sequence comes from uncultured cyanobacterium, assembly GCA_938029995.1. GTDB lineage: Bacteria > Cyanobacteriota > Cyanobacteriia > Phormidesmidales > Phormidesmidaceae > Leptothoe. The sequence goes on from CALHGI010000534.1 coordinate 7,740, forward strand.
GTCAGGCAAATTATTATCAGGTAAGGCTGGATTTAGAAGGTCCTAAACCACTTTATTTTTTGTGTACTCGGCGGGCCCGATTAAAAAAGCTTGGGCAACAGGTGGTTGTGGGGGATCGGGTGCTGGTGGAAGAGATGGACTGGCAGGATCAGCGTGGTGCGATCGCAACCCTCCATCCTCGCTCCAACCTGCTGGACCGCCCTCCCATTTCCAATGTGGACCAAATTTTACTGGTGTTCGCCCTAGCTGAGCCCAACTTAGACCCCAGCCAGCTCAGTCGATTTTTGGTCAAGGCAGAGTCCACTGGCATCCCCGTCACCCTGTGTCTCAATAAACAAGATTTACTGTCTGAGTCAGCCATCGAACAATGGCAAACTCGACTGCGCAGCTGGGGGTATGAGCCCCTACTCATCAGCGTACGGAGTGATCATACACTTCCCCTTTCCCTGACTGAGGCATTACAACAGCGCGTGACCGTTGTGGCAGGCCCCTCGGGGGTGGGAAAATCCAGCCTCTTAAATCGTCTAGTGCCCGATGTGGAAGCCCGCACCAATGAAGTCTCCGGCAAACTGGGCCGAGGACGCCACACCACCCGCCACGTGGAACTGTTTGAGCTACCCACAGGGGGGCTGCTAGCGGATACTCCTGGGTTTAATCAACCCGATGTCACCTGTACGGTGAAAACATTAATGAACTGTTTCCCAGAGGTGCGTCAGCGCACAGGCCAATGTCAGTTCAATAACTGCCTTCATCGCGATGAACCGGGCTGTGGTGTCAAAGGGGACTGGGAACGTTACGACTACTACCTTTCCCTATTGGAGGAGGTGCTACACCACCAACAACAGTTGGACCATCGCCCGGACGCTGAATCTAGTGAAAAAGTGAAAATGGGTAGCGATGGCCAGGTACTGCGTGAACCTAAATTAGAGGCCAAAAAATATCGTCGCACCTCCCGTCGCCAGCGTCATCAAGACCTACACGACATGTGCTCCGAGATTATGGATGGGGCTGCCATGGATGATCTGGATGATACGGTGCTTGAGGAATATGGACTGTAATCGCAACGGCACCATCTGCTGGGGGAACGACCACACAATTTGGGCAAACGTCGAGAGCCCTAGGCGTGTCCTAACGATGCCACTCCGTTACACCACCGGGCTTATCAATTAACGTAATTCCTTGGGCGGTCAAGTCATCCCGGATTTGATCCGACAGGGCAAAATCCTTGGCCTTCTTAGCGGCCAACCGTTGTTCAATCAAAGCAGCAATCTCAGCATCGCTAGGGCCTTCGTGCAGGACGGGGCTACTATCGGGTGTGGCCACAATACCGAGCACCTGGGATAAATTCACCAAGGTATACCACTGCTGCTGCAGGTGATCGATATCCCCATCGGTTTTGCCCTCATGAACCAGCAGATTGCCTTGGCGGCGCAAGTCCTTAGCCAGCTCAAACAGCACAGCTACGGCTTCAGAGGTATTAAAATCATCATCCATGGCCGCCTGAAATCTTTGTACTACCTGGCTGCCACGGTTGAGTTCTGGGATAACGGTATCGGCCCAATTTAAATTGGGGCCATGGGTATAACCAAACAACAAACCATCCTTGAAGGTTTGCCAGCTTTTCGTGGCGGATGCGATCGCATCCGCCGTAAAGTCCACCGGTTTACGGTACTGGGCCTGACAAAGGAATAGCCTCAATGCCATGGGATGCAGCCCACCATCTTCCTCCAACAGTTGCCGAATGGTGGTGAAGTTGCCCAGGGATTTAGACATTTTCTCCCCATTCACATTCACCATGCCATTGTGCATCCAATACTGGGAAAGGGGTTGCCCCGTAGCCGCCTCCGACTGAGCAATTTCATTTTCATGGTGGGGAAAGGTGAGATCACCGCCCCCCATATGAATATCAATGGTGTCGCCCATGCGATCTCGCACCATGGCCGAACACTCAATATGCCAACCCGGTCGCCCCAACCCCCAGGGAGACTCCCAGGCTGGTTCCTCCGGTTTGGCCCCTTTCCAAAGGGCAAAGTCAAACGGGTCCTGCTTTTTAGACTCACTGCCACCCACACGGCCACTGGCCCCGGCCTGCATATCATCTAGCTTGCGGCCCGAGAGCTTACCATAGCCGTCAAACTGGCGCACTTTATAATAAACATCGCCTCCAGCCGCATAGGCATAGCCCTTTTGCTCCAGCTCACCAATCAGCCGCTTAATGCCATCCATGGTATGGGTGGCATAGGTATATTCGTCAGCTTCTAGAATGTTCAGCCGAGCCATATCTTCGTGGTAGGCCTCAATGTAACGCTTAGAGATGGCCTCCATGGTGGTGCTTTCTTTACGGGCCCGGTTCAAAATTTTGTCATCAATATCAGTAAAATTTTGCACGTAAAGCACGTCATATCCTCGCCATTGCAGGTAACGGCGCACAATATCCCAAACCACATAGCAGCGAGCGTGGCCCAGGTGACAATAGTCGTACACCGTCACGCCGCAGCAGTAAATCTTAGCGGTTCCAGCGGTCAAAGGCTGAAACGGTTCTTTGCGGCGAGAAAGGGTGTTGTAGAGGACTACGCTCATGGAACAGGGAGGTTAACGACTCATGGCCTTTCGGCCTAATCGTTTCCCATGGTAAGCCCCTTTGGGACAGCGGCGATACCCAGACCGTCGTTCCAGGGAATCGCTGCGCCCCCATAGTCAGGCCATAGGCAGTCGCTGAACACAACTATGGGCGCAGCAGCGGCTGTGGGCAGCGCCTATCTGCGATCAAAAAAGGGAAGGCGCTTGAGGCACCTTCCCTTCAAATGTTCAGTTGTTGATTTGCGAAAGACGACCCTTAGAAGGTCACATTTGCAGCTTGTACAGTCTCAACCTGCTTCTTCTTAAGCACCAACATAATTTGAGTTAGAGCAGCCGCCGCAAGGAAGGCCAAAAGACCTTTAATCCGGTTGGGGCTCTGCAACACAATCTCGGTGTCATGCTGACCAAAACCACCCACATTGGGATCGTTAGTCAGGGGAGCGCCCGCTGCAACAGCATCGCCCTTAGACACAATCAGCTCTGGACCTGGCTGGAGGCTCTCAGTCACGGAGCTACCATCGGCAGTCTTAATGGTGACCGTAGTACCGGTATCCGCCTTAGCAATATCAGTGATGATGCCAGCCTTGGAAGCGGTGTAAACCACATTATTAGTGGCCTGACCCGTGGGATAAACCTGACCGCGGCCACGGTTACCACCAACGTGCACCTGGTACTTACCAAAGTGAACACTCTGGTCAGCGGCAGGGTCGGGGGAAAGTACGGGGAAAATAATTTCCTGATACTGTTCACCGGGAACAGGACCCACTAACAACCAATTGGGATGCTCGGCACTGTAGGGGGTATAAAAGGTACCGCCAATCTCTTCCTTCATTTCCTCAGGAATGCGATCGTCGGGCGCCAATGTGAAACCATCGGGCAGCATGAGCAAAGCACCGACGTTCAGGCCACCTTTGCTACCATCGCCCAACACCTGCTGAGCATTGAGGTCGTAGGGCACCTTAACCACCGCTTCAAAAACAGTGTCGGGAAGTACCGCCTGGGGCACTTCAATCTCAGTCTTCTTTTTACCCAGGTGGCAGTTGGCACAGACAATTTTGCCAGTAGCTTCCCGAGGTACTTCGTAATTTTCTTGAGCCCAGAAGGGGTAAGCGGCTGCCGATTGGGCATTAGTTAGCACTAGGCCTAGGGTTGCGATCGCAACCACTGCACCAGAGACAACGGCCTTACCCAGCTTATTGAACACGCCTAAAAAGTTAAATTTCATCCGTCACACGCCAGCAATTCAAGTACGTAGAGAGAAATCAAGAAAAACAGACAGCCTAGGCCCACCAGGGAGCATCGCCTGTTCTAAAGTCAGTGTCGGTCCAAGGACTCAAGACCACCTTGTCATCATCGGCCACCTCGGCTTGAGCCAAGGGCAAGGACAGGGGAGCCGGGCCACGCACTACCTTACCGGTAGAGTCATACTGAGAGCCGTGGCAGGGGCACATAAACTTATTCTCACCGGCATTCCAAGGCACTACACAGCCCAGGTGAGTACAGACAGCATTGACAGCGTAGCTATCAATAGCACCGTCATCAGTTACAACCAAATACGTTGGATCACCCTTCAGACCTTGAACCAGAGAGCGGTCACCAGCGCCATGGGTTTCCAAATAACTACTAGCCAAAACATCGTTGCCTAGTTCATCCTTAGCGGAAATACCGCCACCGGCCGAGCCACTGCTCGGGGGCAGAAAAAACTTAACAACGGGGTAAAGAGCACCCACAGCCGTACCAGTTGCTGCTCCAAACGTGAGCAGATTCATAAATTGGCGACGCCCTAAATCAGGGACATCAGGGTTTCCAGAAGCTTGAGCCATAACTATCAGACTATATATGCGAGTATGAATCTAAAGGCTGCATTGCCCACACAAACAAGCTTGTGAACGTTGCCCAGACAACATTTGCAGCCCGTGCCGTCACAGAAGTTTGTAAATTGCTATGACTATTATTACATTTTGCCGTCTCAGATAAACCTTTCTTCCTAGGGTTTAGCCTTCCTAGGGCGTGGTCCCCAAGCGTTTTTCCAACTAATCCGGACGACAACATGACACCATGGGCAAGCCCTAAAACCCCGTTAATTCAAGTCTCACCATGCAAGCTTGTCAGCCAGAAAAAAAGATTGTTTGAGATCCCAAAAACGGTATTCCATGGTTGAGCGAACAATGGTTCTCTCCCTGAAATTGTGTAAATAAATGTAAAGCAACCCCCATGAATGAGCTATGACTCCCGAAAATTTCCAAGCATTACTGATCGATAAATGGG
>CALHGI010000535.1 GCA_938029995.1 uncultured cyanobacterium
GGAACTGGTGCAGACCCTAAACGGTCATCAAGATCGAGTGTATGGTGTTGCATACAGTCCCAATGGGCGTGTATTGGCCTCCAGCAGTGATGATGCCACCGTCCGCCTGTGGCAGTTAGATAAAATTCCGCAAACCCTCCACGGCTATGGGGGCCCTGTAACCGGCCTAGCGCTCAATCAACAAATCGTGGCCGCCGGGAGCTGGGATAAAACCATTCGTCTGTGGAACTGGCAGGGGGTGTTGCAGTCGGTTTTGCGGGGCCACACCGACCGCGTCAGACAGGTGGCCTTTAGCCCCGATGGTCAAACCCTAGCCTCCGCCAGTTCGGATCACACCGTTAAACTTTGGCACCCTGATGGGGACTTGCTGGAAACCTTAACCGGCCATGGGGATCGGGTTTGGGGAGTGGCCTTTAGCCCCGACGGCCAGGAAATTGCGTCCGCTAGCTGGGACCAAACGATTAAAATCTGGCGGACCAATGGGGAACTGGTGCAGACCCTAAACGGTCATCAAGATCGAGTATATGGTATTGCATACAGCCCCAATGGGCAATATCTAGTATCGGCAGGATGGGATAACACCATCAAGATCTGGAACCAGTGGGGGGAGCTGCTTAAAAGTATCCACGGTCATCGACAACCGATTTGGGGCATTGCCGTCAGCCCAGATAGCCAGGTCATTGCCTCCGCCAGCGCTGACCATACGATCAAAATGTGGTCGGTAGCAGGCCGCCTGATGGGCACCCTGCGGGGCCACCGGGCCCCGGTCCACAGCGTCGCCTTTAGCCCTGACGGCAAGCTCCTAGCCTCCAGTAGCTATGATCGAACCGTACGGATTTGGCAACAGGACGGCACCCTCGTCACCACCCTGTATGGCCACGGTGGCCCCACGTGGGGGGTGGCCTTTAGCCCCGATGGCCAAACTCTAATTTCCAGCGGCCATGATCGTAGGGTGATTTTGTGGGACTGGCAGGACAGCCGGAGCTTTGATCAACTACTAGAAGATGGCTGTCAGTGGCTAGAGGATTACTTGGCCCATGGGGAAAACCTATCGGATACCGATCGCCAGCTATGTAGTGGGGGTATCTAGGAAGACCCCTAGATCATTCTTTTAAATTACTTTTTTCACCTTACACAATTTCGGTGTTTTCCCTTAAATTGCTTTCATAGCGACTTAATCTATTGGGCATCAGTCGGCTTTTCGGCCAGTAACTTTTGAAGCTGTAGTCAAGGAATAGAACAATTTATTTACTGTTTTTGCTGAGCAAACGCGCCGGGAGGGGTGTCTGCTCAACAGTCGTCGTTTTTGCTATTGTCCGAATCTTTTTTTCGATCGGCTTTACAGCCATGTTCTCACCACTATTTTGGTATCACCATCATTACGACCAAACGATTTGAAGAATCACGGGAGATAGGGTCTATGAAAGCTATTGCACTTGTTGGGAGTACCGATCAATCTCAAACGTTGCTGGCTGATTTGTTGCATTGGCACGGGTTGTCTGTTTTTCAGATTGATCAGGGAAACGCACTCTTACCACTGCTAAGCTTTATTTCGCCTGAGCTAATTATCATTGAGTCCTCCCTGGGGCGGGATGCTGAGATAGTTTGCGATCGCATTAAACGCAGCCCTGTCCTGGGTAGGGTGCCGGTTATCCTCTGCGCCAACCAACTGGGCAACAACGGTAGCGCCGACGCCTACGTCTCTTCTCCCCACACAGCGGAAGAGATATTTGCCCACGTCCAAAACCTACGCCCCCTCACATCCCCCCTAGACGGCGTTGTCACCTCAGCCTGGAGCGACTCCTAGGCCAATGGGCCATATCAACTACTAGGAGGCGTCGCCTAGACGTCGCCTAGGCGGCCACCAAAGTAGCGCCGGTAAAGATTACAGCTGGCGGTTGCCATATTTCCCGTCAGGTTGACCAGCCCCATACTTTCCAAGCGATAGGCCGCCATGGGTTCCAATTCAGCCGTCGTCTCCTGACCAATCACGCGATAAAACGCCCGGGCTAAATTAGGCTCCGCTTCAAAAATCGCTAGGTAGCTACGCAGGTGATCGCTATAGATTCCACTTTGCTGAGGAGCCTCATCAATTAATCGCCCCAAATCCATCTTGTGGACGCTGAGGTTATAAAGGGCAAGGTGAATCAAATAGGGATGACCTTCCACCAGGGTATGGAGTGATATCAACCCATCATCCCAAGCCACCCGATAGCGCTGGGCCAGCTGCTGGGTTTGCTCGAGGGTAAAGGCAGGGAGCCGTAGGGGCAACCCCACGTTAAACGGCGACTGATGAATTTGCAGGGGAACATAGGCTTCAGTGGCATAGGCCACCAGCAGCCTGAGGTAGCCCCACTCCGTCAAGTTTTTTGCTTCCTCATGCCACACCCGCAGCATGGGCAAAAATTCCTGGGCCATGGCCGGATGCTCAAACACCGCTTGCAGATCGTCAATCACCAACAACAGTGGCTGTTGCAGGGGGTTTAACACACTGCTTTGCATATAGTTAGTGCAGCTGACCTTACTGCCTAAATCGATATTCCACACATCATCCAGCTGGGCGGTTAGCTTTAGCTGTTGGGCAATATTGGCGCAAAACCACCGTAAAAACCGATCAAAGTTGGCCAACACGCCGCCATCAGCCTGACGGAAATTCAGCCTGACCACTTTAAAGTTCAGCTTTTGAGATTGGGCCACCAGGCGATTGACCAGGGAGGTCTTACCCCATCGCTCCGGTGCCCGAATTCTGAGCAAGGCCCCCGGCTTGAGCAGTTCGCCCATGGCCTGGCTTTCCACCGGGGGGCGTTCAATATAAAGGGGACTGCCCAAAGGTAAAGGGCTGCCGGGAAAGGTGGTGTCTGACTGCTCTGAACCAGGCCACCAGGGTTCGGGGGTGGTGGGCTGATGGAGCTGATAGGCCTGCTGGCGTAAAACCGCATGGATATTTTTTTTGGTCACCCGCTCCCCCAAGGACTGGGAAATTTTTTGCCAGAGTCGGGAACCCGTCACCCTTACATAGTCCGAATCGTAGCCCTCAGTGGCCGCAATTTGTGCATAGGTGGAACCTTGCCAGCATCGTCTAAAAACGACTTCTTGAATAGCCGTTAACCGATACGGTGAAAGGAGTTTATCAACGAGTGTGATGGCATCTTCAGGAGACATGGGGCCAACACCGTCAATCAGAGGTATAGAAGAAGACTAGCAGTGGAAG
>CALHGI010000536.1 GCA_938029995.1 uncultured cyanobacterium
TATCTCTAATGGCATAAATTGAGGTTATGGCGGGGTCGATTAATTAGGGTATCGCATTGTTGTTTGGTTTGACGTTGTTAAAAAAACTTGCGTATCGTGATTCCGAAGGATGGGCACGGCCCACCTCCACAGGGTTCATACTCTTTCTAAGAGGGGCTCCAATGTATGTTGACCTCTGTATACACGGAAGCCCTTAAGAAGGGGAAGTTAGATGGGGTTAGACAACTGTGAATGCTAGTTTTCAGGACTTGTGTAAAATGTGAGTCCCCCTAGCGGTCAACTCACTCTAATAAACTCACAGACTCAACAAAGTCAGTAACGTCTTCTACTGCCACATCACAATCGCAGAGTATACCGATTTCTACAACGTCCTGTATGCCAGGGACCTGAGTAAAAAATGTTGCCCTCACGAACCCTCGACTCTGAGGCCCAGACTTTACCAAAATACCCGACAGCCCGACTGCAGAAGAATATTGTTCGCTTGAATAACCTGGTTCAATAAAGTCACTAACGATAACCTCTAGAGGCAAGTTATTGGGATTTGGAATATCTCTAATGGTAGGTGCATAAACCCCTCCGCCTCCTGGTCCCCCCTGAGCCCAACAAACTATTAAGTCATAGGTAGCAGGGTCTAAAATCCATACGATGCCATCGTTTCGCAGCAGGGCTCTATAGTTTTCAGGAATTTGAACTGCGACACCAAACTGCAATAGTTCGACAGATCGCTGATTTTCGCTCGGTTCAGCGGCTTGCCCATAACTTCCACAACTGACTCTTTGGGCGATTAATGTATCATCGCTCTGTGAAAGGGCCAAACTTTCTGTGCCAGGGGCTATGGCTGAGCAGAAGGCTAAGGTGAATATAGCTATTTTGCGTTGAAGCTTTTTTGTGAGTTCAGACATTATTCCATGGTCTTCTAGATATTTTTTTGCCGTAGCTGATTTAAGGGATACACCGGTCTGCAAGGCACTCTGTTCGCCAATACTTGGCGAGTACAATCACCATAGAAATCAAAGTAAAAACCGCTACCTAAAATGAGTTAGGGCAGTATGGATTTTCTGTGCGATCGCAAGTCGATTTTAGCCGTTGCTGATTTAGAGGATGAATCGATCTGTAAACCTGGCTAATAACCGGATTGAGACTATTAAAATCATCCCGAGGATCAGCAACGCCGCTAATCGTGCTCTATTGACCTACAGGCTATACTTAAAAAGCAGACTTAATACTTCCATCATCCATTGCTGTTAGGACTAATAAAGGAGTTTCCCCTATGCAAAACTCATATCAAGTTCCTTTACTAAACAATGGCCAAAATCAAATTCTAACTATTCCCCAAGAACTGACCCTATCTGGCACCAAGGTCCTAATGCGAAAGGAAGGACAAAGCCTCATTATTGAGCCCGTTCCTGCCAAATCACTGCTATCCCTCCTAAGTACCCTGCAAGACATTACCGATGACTTTCCTGACATCGATCAAGGACTCAAACCTTTAGATGACATTGTGCTGTAGTTCTTCCAATGGCCTATCAATACCTACTTGACACCAATATACTGTCAGATTTGGTTAGACATCCCCAGGGCAAGATCTTCCAGCATATCGCCTCTGTTGGTGAAGACAGCATTTGTACAAGCATTGTTGTAGCCTGTGAGTTAAAATTTGGAGCTGCAAAAGCTAAGTCTTTACGTTTAACCCAGCAGGTTGATAAAATTCTGGAAATTTTGCCAACTCTTCCCCTAAAGCCGCCTGTAGAGGAAACGTATGCAAAAATCCGAACCTCGTTAGAACAGACCGGTACACCCATTGGTCCTAATGATTTACTGATTGCAGCTCATACATTAGTGCTTGATTTGACGTTAGTTAGCGCTAATACTCGTGAATTTGGACGTGTTTCTGGATTAAAGCTAGAAAACTGGCTACTTTAAAATCATGGGTGCAATCCGTACTCCACAGGAACGGTAGGTAAACGCTACTCTAATGGAGAAAGGGGGACACCCAACCACCCATCACAGCAACACAAACACTTTTCTAAAAAACAATTATGCTGCAATCACTGCTCGATTTGCTGCAGCAAGTCGACCTATCCGCCCTGGGCGAATTTAATGAGCTCGACTGGACCAGTATCGCTACCTACGGCGCCCTCACCACCGCCTTTGCCGGCATCATCTGGACCACCTCCCAAAATTTTCTCAAATTACTATGGCAGAAAACCGAAGGCATTATCGGGTTTGCCGTCAGTACCCTGGTGGTCGTCTCCCTGTGGTACACCCTACTGCGCGTCCACGTCAGCATTTCCTTTAACCTAGACAAAGAAGTCTTTGATAATCTCCTGTGGTTCTCTGCGGTTCTGTTTACACCCTACTACCTAATCCATTACAACCTGCTTAAGGGGTTTGTTCTCACCATTGTTAGAAGTGCAGAACTGGTGCTTGATCTACTCATCTTCTCCTGGTTTACCGAAAAGGCAGAACAAAACCGACAGAAATGGCGTATGCGGATAGATAACGTTTATACAGCCTGGAAACGGAATCTAGAAGAGGTTTTCCAAAAAAGCGTTCCCGTTGGTCAAGATTAGCGAATGTCATCGTGACACTACATTCCTCAGGAAGAATTTTCCCAGTAGGGGCATTGCATGCAATGCCCCTACTGGCCGATCTGGCGTTCTGGATGTTTAGTATCCGGTAAACAATTCTGATGGCAGACGTTCGGTAAACCGATTGCAATGATAGCCTGAAAGCGCTGGCAGATTCTATCCTATGCAGGGGGATACCCATGGATAAGCGCGACCCAGGCAATCATCTACCCCAGGAACATCCAGGTCACCCCATTGGCGGTGGTCTGCCCGTGATTCAGCAATGGGCCAACTACACTCTTTCCGCCCAGGGACCCAAAGTTTGGCAAACCCTATTCCACAAAAGTGCCTGTCTCTCCTGTGCCTGGGGGACGGGGGGCCAAAAGGGGGGATTTAGTAACGAATTGGAAGAACCCCTACAGCGCTGTGCCAAAAGTGTAGAAGCCATTAAGGCCGAGCTACAGCCTGCGGTTAGGCCCCATATTTTTCAAAACCAAACCCTGGCCCAGCTGCAACAACTCACCTCCCAGGAGGCCGATCGCCTGGGTCGTTTGGGTGCACCGCTGATTTTGCGGGCCGGACAGCCTCACTATGAACCCATCGCCTGGGACGAGGTGTATGACCTGGTGGAAGCCGCCTTTCGTCAGCCCCCGGAACGGGTCGCATCCTATAGCTCTGGCCGCTCTTCTAATGAGGCGGCTTTTTTATTGCAGCTAATGATCCGGGCCATGGGCTCCAACAACTTGGCGGACTGTTCCGACCTATGCCATCGGGCCTCGTCGGTGGCACTAAAGACGGTGTTTGGCACGGGCACATCCATGGTGAGCCTGGAGGGTTTGAAGCAGGCGGACTGTGTGGTGCTGATTGGCTCCAATGCCCCGGCCAACCATCCACGGTTAATGAATGAGCTGATTAAACTGCGCGATCGCACCAGCGCTGACTCGTCAGTTCGCAACGGCCAGATCATCGTCATTAACCCCGTCAAAGAAGTTGGCCTGGTGAAGTTCGGCTCCCCTGCCTTTCCCCTCAAGTCCCTTGTCCCCGGCTCAGATATCGCCTCCCTGTTCCTCCAGCCCATTCCCGGCAGCGACCTAGCCATCTTTGTCGGCATCCAAAAATCCTTAATTGAGCGCGGCCTAGTTGACCTGCCCTTTCTCCAGGCCCACACCGACCATTGGCAAACGGTTATTGACCAGGCCCAGGCCACCCCCTGGCAAGAGATTGTCTCCACCTGCGGCATTCCCCAGGCCGACATTGAAACCGCCGCCACGATTATTAGCCAATCCTCCCGTGTGGTCTTTGCCTGGGCCATGGGCATCACCCAGCAGGCCAACGGGGTGGAGACTATCTTTGCCATTGCCAATACGGCCCTGATGACGGGGAATGCGGGCAAAACGGGAGCCGGGTTGATGCCCATTCGCGGCCATTCTAATGTGCAAGGCTTTGGGTCCATGGGGGTGAGCAACACCCTAAAGGATGAGAGGCTGTATGAAAAGTGGTTGTAGG
>CALHGI010000537.1 GCA_938029995.1 uncultured cyanobacterium
GGTCTTCTCCATTCTCCAGGCGTTGTCTGAAGTCAGCAGTTTTACCCCGTAACTCGTCATCCGAGAGGGCCTGGATTTCACTTTCCAGGAGGGCAATCTCTTTAACGTCAGGTTGGTAGCGCTTGAGCTTGCGAGCGTTGGGATCGCCTAAAAGTCGTTTCAGCATGTCTGGGCAGTAAACGGCGGGTGTGGGTACTATACCCTGATACTTATCTTATCTAGATATACTCAGCCTATAAACCCCCTTCCGAGGGACGGTTTCCCCCACTCCGCACGAGGGGCGGTTTCCTTTACCAGTACGAGGGGCCGTTTCACCTATGGGGGTGGAACCACTCATTTGAGTAAAAAAGTTTAGTTGAGGGCTAGAGCAGGTATTCCACAGTAGGTGGTGAGATTGAGTGGGCCTTTTTGATCGGACAATGGTGGCACAGGCAGTACTTGGCACAGGTCCCATCATTGTGAAATAGGCCTAGTGTTCCCAACGGAGTTCTGCCAGTGGGTATCACCCTTGATTTGAGAATGTACAATCAAATGAAACTAATCAGACTTGATTGTAGTTCAATTTGTATTTCTTGATACCAAGCATCAATGACTTTGATGGTTGCTTGATTTGATGTTGTGTATGGTTAGGGCAGAACCTTATTTCCCTTTTAGATTGGCCCTTGCAGCCTAACTAAACGGGTGAAGTCTTTCTCAACTTTAATCCTATGGATCTTCGGTCTGTCCAGTTCCGCTACACCGAGTCTTTGGCCCCGAAGGATTTAGAGCAACTTAGAGCCCTCTTTGATGGTTGTGCCTTTTGGGCTGCCGGACGCAAATTTGAGGATTTAGCCAAAGCTATTAGCTACAGCTGTCCTGTCGTTACAGCATGGGATAGTGAAACGCTGATTGGATTTGCTCGGGCCACATCCGATGGCGTGTATCGTGCCACTATCTGGGATGTGGTGATTCATGATGAGTATCAAGGGGCTGGCTTGGGGCGCAAGCTGGTGGAGACAGTGTTGGGGCATCCCCACATGAGTAATGTGGAACGCACGTATCTAATGACGACGAACCAGCAGCAGTTTTATGAGCATGTGGGTTTCTCCGCCAATGAAACCACAACCATGGTGCTAATCAATCAGCCGATTGATGGCAGCCTACTGAGGCAGGTTGAGGGTGTGGTTCAGTAGGTTTTTCGCTCCGTAGGTCTGAGGCGAATAGATCAGACTTGAGCCTAGTCTGAACGCATTGTCACTATTCTTCGACTAACCTTCTTCCGCCTCTATTTTCTCTTTGCTATCGTCCCAATAGGCACTGTAGGTCCACTCTTCCTTCATGCCCTTATCGGCCACTTTCCAGCGATAAATTGCCTTATCAGGGTTGACCCCCACCTCAATTAATTTAGCTCCCATGTAATATTCCGTCTGCTTCTTCGTCCGAGCTTTGAGGAATTCTGACTGGCTTTTGGAAATTAGCTTAGTGATGTGGGCTTGGGTGGGTTTCTTTCTGGCCATGGGTTAGGTGCTTCTATTGCCTGGATAAATCAGAGGTGTACGAAGGAAAGGCGACGTGAGTGATTAATAATTTGCTGGCGGCTGAGGTGGCGGAGTATCGGATTGCGGCTCAGAATTTCCATCAGTTGGCGGCGCGGGCCGAAAATCTGTGTAGCTGCTGTCACTTGAGTCTACGGGCCGGGGACGCACATTTAGTGGAGGACGATCGTTCTTCCTCGGTTCTGAATTTCTAGGGGGCTGGGGCAGACCGCCAAGACTATGACCTGCACCATTACCGGCAGGGATTGGTGCATCTGAGGGCCGCTGGGAAGGGCCTTGGGGACGATTGTTTGGAGAACCCTCACCGCCTCCGTCATAGCGCGGATTGGCATAGAAGCTATCGGGGCGCTCGTTGGGACGGCTATCGGGGCGACGATTATCGGTCCGAGCATTGGAATAGTTGTCGAATCGATTATCGGGGCGGCCGGGCTGTCCAGGTTGTCCAGGCTGTAGGCGTGCTGGCGGACGACGATCGTCGTAGGCTGGCGGACGGGATTCTAGGGGGCGAGGTCCATATCGGTCGTCATAGCCATCATCGCGATACCCGCCTCGATTGCTAGGGATACGGGGTTGTTTTGGCCCAGGGGTATCCCAATCATCTAGCTCGGCCCGATATACCTGGCGAGGACGTTCATCATAGCGGCGAGGTGGCCCTTCCCGCTCAATGGGGCGGGCGCTGGTGCGGCTAGATTCTCGCTTGCTAATGTCATTAATAATAAGTGTGGTCAACATGCCCACCAACATGACTTGCTGAAAGGAGGCCAGCAACTCCATATTTAGGTGGGCTAATAGGAAAACACCAGATATTAGGAGCAAGATGGAGTACACCTTGTCAGAGCTACGCTCATAGCCTGGCTTGAGTTTATCTAGAAAAAATAAGCCGACGGCACCGAGGATCAGAATCAATCCAACCAACAGTGGGACAGGGGTACCAAAATTCACAATCGTCTCCTCGTATGATGGTGGCGCTGTGACAACGGTAGGGTTGACAGACGCTGGTCTAGCTAACCATAGCCACCAATTCTATCCTAGCGGGCCGCCTTTGTTTTGTCTTTTGAGTCGCCAAAGACAAGTCGGAATTATACCTAAGGTTCTATTCCCTCTTGTTGGGGGGCTACTACCAAAAATCTAGTGCTGGCCAGGATTCCCTTATCCTGCGTATCCACGGGGTATCCACGGAGTCAGGGTATTGGGAACACAAAAAAGAGCACAGCTAACGCTGCACTCTCCATTCACCTGTACAAGGAACTCATCAGGAACCTGTCCTTTGACATATGCATGGTCAACTCAACGATCAACTAATGGTTTAGATAACCTAAGCATCTAAGCGATTAGTTGAGCCGTATTACCCATGGCCTGACTGGAAAATCGATTCAAGGTAGATTTTTGTAAAACCTAGCGTCTGATTTTGTCGCGCTGACTGATAAAGACAAGGGCAACAGTTACCGGAATAACTACAATTGCAGCGCCAGCAAACAGGCTCAACAAGAAATTAGTCAGTGATGGTGTCATAGCCTCTACTCTTTAGATCCGCAAACGTTTGTAATGCTTGGTTAATATAGTATCGAGCAACGTTAACCTTGAGAAGTCTTTTAATTTGGGCAAAAACCAGGTTCAGTGTTTGCTGGCTTGCTAAATGCTTGATATGTAAAGGTTTTCGGTTTTTGGGCTGAGTTTATAATTAGTTTGATGCTCTCAGGAATCAGCCTAAGCTTTACAATCCTTAAAGTGAATGACTCATATTGGTGAGGGAAATTGACCATGTCAGGTATCACGGTTGGCAATTGGATCGTTGGGCCGCTGCTGGCGGTGATGACGCTACTTTTCATTTTTCGAATTGTTTTGACTTGGTATCCCGAAGCAGAGTCGACCAAGTTTCCCTTTAGTTTGGTCTATTGGCCCACCGAGCCATTTTTGATCCCTGTGCGTAAGTTGATTCCTCCCTTTGGTGGTGTGGATAT
>CALHGI010000538.1 GCA_938029995.1 uncultured cyanobacterium
CATTAAGGCCCTCTGCTTGATGGTCCATTGTGCTCCTGGCCAGAGATAACCCTGAACGGACATCGACCTCCTCCATATGGGTTTTGCTAATGGCATTAGCCCGCGAAAATGAAAGAGTTTGGTCGGTAAGGGGGGAACCGATAGGGGCACGGGTTAAACAGAATTGTCTCTTGATCTAGATTTTGTCTTTTAAAAGAGACATGACGACAACAAGGCCCATGGGATATGGGCTACCTATGCCTGTCCTAACCAGGCCCCTAAGCCTTAGAATCACTGACAGCCATGGCGTGCAAAGAGATCGCAAAAAACCTATTAAAAACAGAGCTTAGGCAATTGCAGGCTACCTAAACCCATGGTTAGGAAATCGAATATCGCCGAGCGGTCTAACGGAGCTTTCAGCGGATTGCGATCCGGCGGCTAATCTGTCGGGCCAATGGCCTGATGCATGAGACCGGCCCGACAAAAAAGCGCCAGTTCCCTGGGGGAACTGGCGCAAAAGCGTACCTAACAAACCTTAAATGGAGCCGAAAAACCTAGGCAACGTCAGCGGTGGAGTCAACCGTCACAACGGTGTGGACCTCGGTGGTATGGACCTCAGGTTCTTCCTCAATCAGGGCAACCACATCCGTTTCCTCTGGCTCTGCTTGGCCAAACAATGTGGCCTTAATCGCATCCACAATAGCCTGGAGCTTCAGCTTAAACTGGGTGATGACGTCCTGTTCATCGGTCGCGGTTTCCTTAGCCGCCTGCTTGGCATTCACATAGGCTTCTTGGCCCCTTTCCTTAACCACCTGAACAGCGTTACCCGCTAGATCTTTGGCCATGGGGCTGACGGTGCTAGCACCATCCTTCACTTCACCGACCGCCTCAGCAAAAGCAGCCTTGAGAATATCAGCAATCTTTTGGGTGCGACGACCACCTTCTGCTTTGATGGACTCGAAGTTTTCGTTAACGGCTTGAGTGTTGGTGTAAGTCATGATTTTTGTACCTGATTAAATGAATTGAATGTTGAACAAAAGATGTAAGCAAAAACCTGCTTAGAAGTTTGAATTAGCTTACGGATACCGCCTGTACATCAACCACCTGCTCGGTTGCAGTGGCGGCATCAGCGGTTGTGTCGGCCGATTGGGAGGTCTCTTTATTCGCCTTTTTCTTAGAGGCATTGACCTGCTCAAATAAGAGTTGGGACACCTCGGTAACCAGCAGGGTGGCAATGATGCCATCATCAAGCCAGCCGATTAGGGGAAAAACATCAGGCGAAATATCGAAGGGGCTCACGAGATATAGGAGGCTACCAAAAACAACGATCCAACGATATTTAGAATTGCGGATAGCGTTGCGGTACCAGTTGCGTAGACCTTCGATAATGGGTTGCTGTGCAGATGTCTTCATGGGTGTCTCTCTTTTGTCCGACAAATTCATAATCGCAAACAAAGAGAATTGATGCAGGTGGTGAATGCCCCCATGGGATGGGGTAAAATTACACCGACATTACCGTATACGGTTTTCCACTACCATGGTTAAAAGTACTGCCCTGAAAGTGTTTCAAAGGTTTTTAGTGACACTCCTTATCGCTGTTTTTATCCTGCTTGTGCCAGTGGTAAAAGTGTCTTTGTTGTTTCCTTGGTCCATGCCCATGGCGGATGCTGCGCCGAAAAACCAGGCTCGACGAGCTGACGTAAAAGATGATGATGTGTTGATGCAGGCCTATCGCAACGGGCAGTCTGACCTGATTGTGGAGGGGGCGGGTATTGTCGAAAAGCTACTGCCGGACGATTTGGAAGGGTCTCGCCACCAGAAGTTTATCTTGCGCCTAGCCTCAGGGCAGTCGCTACTGGTGAGTCACAATATTGATAGTGATGTATCCCATCGGATTGATGCGCTACGGGAAGGCGATGAGATTCGTTTTCGTGGGGAATATGAATGGAATGAGCGCGGGGGCATTCTGCACTGGACCCATGATGATCCTAGGGACTGGCATGAGGATGGCTGGCTAGAGCACAATGGCATTCGCTATGACTAGGGCCAATCTGGATCGTTTGAGATCGCACTCTTTCCCTGGCCAAGGCCCATATCGTCCCCAGGGAGAGGGTGGAATCCAAGGGAATTAACTCATTAGAACTTGGGAGAACGCCATGAAGCTGATGCGAGTTTTGTTGACTACCGTCATTTTATTAGTGCTGCTCCAGGCTGAAACACCGTTGAGGGTAATGGTCCTGCGGATAACCAAAAACTGTCCTAACTGTCGATTAAAAGGGGTCCATATTCAAAATGCCGATTTGACAGGGGCCGATTTGAGTAATGCGGATCTCAGATGGGCGCAGTTGGATTCTGTCAATCTCAACCATGCCAACCTGGAAGGCGCCAATTTACGCCACGCCCGCCTTTACAATGTGACCACTAAAAACACCAATTTCTGCGGAGCCATCCTGATGGATGCGGTAAAGGGCTACTGCGATTAAAGCCGTTGCTGATTTAGGGGATAAACCGATCGATCAGACGCACTCTAGAACGGCATGGTTCAGTCGAAATCATACCGAGGATCAGCAACGCCCGATTAAACCATTGGCCGTTGCGGCTGCGCCTATGATTCTGTCTGCTCAGCGATTGCAATCACCTGATCAAACACCCGCATCAGATTTCCCCCCCAGATCTTACGAATATCATCGGGAGTATAGCCCCGAGCCAACAGCTCTTGGGTAATGTTCGGCATCTGGGATACATCCTCAATCCCCATTAAACCGCCACCGCCATCAAAATCAGACCCAATGCCCACATGGTCAATGCCCATCACCGCCACCATGTGATCCAGATGATCTATCGCATCCGCTAGGGTCGGTTTCACCTTAGGATATTCAGCCTCGATGGCCCGATACTGAGACAACAACTCCATGACCTCAGCCTCGCTCAGGTCCCCCCGCAGCCACGCCGCCTGCTCCTCTGACAATGCGGCCAAAGCCGCCTCTCGCTCAGGGGTCTGGTCAACTTGTTTAATATAATCTCCCAATAAACAGAGCTGCACCACCCCTCCATTCTCCTTAATCGCCCGCAGCATATTGTCATCCATATTGCGCGGACTATCCCGCAGGGCACGGGCACTGGAATGGGACGCAATAATTGGCGCTTTGGTTAAACGGATAACGTCCCAAAACGTATCATCATGGACATGGGAAATATCCACCATCATCCCCAGTCGGTTCATCTCCTGCACCACCGCTGCACCCAATGGGCTGAGCCCTTGCCAGTCTTGATGATCATCCGTAGATGAATCGCCCAGCTGATTATTTTTGGAGTGGGTCAACGTCAGGTAGCGAATGCCCCGACGGTAGAAAGCTTGCACCGCCCCAATATCCGTCCCCAAGGGATAGCCATTTTCCATGCCAAGAAAAATCGCCCGTTTTCCCTCCTGCTCTAGGCGATAGGCATCGGCTGGGGTGAGGGCAATCCCCACTCGGTTGTCAGCCTCAGCCGCCAGCTGTTCGGTCCAATCAATCATCTGATGGGCCAGGGCGGCCGCTTGGCCATAGCCCTCGTCCGTCAGCCCTCGCTGGGGCGTAAAAATGGAAATAAACGCCCCGTCTAGGCCCCCCGCCTCCATGCGCACTAAATCCCACTGGCCACTGCCGGGGGCTCCCGTAGCGTGCCCCACCGCCGGATCAAACCCTGGATTAACAGACTGGCGAATGGGCCAATCAATGTGGCTATCGATGGTCAACACAGCCCGGTGGATAATCTCGGCGCGCTCGTTCGCCCAGGCCGGAGAAGGTGTTGTCTGGGCAAGGGTTTCGCCTGCGGGCCATGCCGCAGACACTGGCCCCGCAGGCGCTGGCCCCACAGGCGCTGGCCCCGCAGGCGCTGGTCTTGCAGGCGCTGGCTCCGCAGGCGTTTGCGCCGCCATAGCTGGCCCCGTTGAGCCTCTCCCCACTGCGGCCATTAACATCAAAAGAACGACAAGAACTCGCTTGGGAACAAGGAGAAGCATAACAACGGTGGGTAAAGGGGCAAGCCACGGGGATGGTCCCAGGATATCGCACCCCTACCCCATGCCCAGTGGTCTGCCAAAACTACGACTGAGGATGGGGCAAGTGAAGGGGTAAACGATATGCAGAGTGGCCCTTGACTCTGCATCAGGACTCATCGCCATTTTTAGCGTTGACGCTGGGCTATGCCCCATGGAAGACAATGCGATCAGCATTTTCCGATTTAACGGAGGCCATGTCGTAGCACTTAAACCAGTCATGGGCTGGATCTATTTGCCCCATGGTTTTAGTGGCCCCCTCAGCACTCTCAGCATTCTCCCATCGTACAAAGTCGACAAATGTTCCCTCGCCGAGGGAACAGATCTCCCAACTAACAAACCCTGGCTGCAGGCTCATCCACTCGGTATAAATAGATTGGGCGGCGGACCTTAGGAACTCTTCGGTGATACCTTCAGCCAGGCGATAGTAGATAACATCGGTACGCATAACAGTTCGTTCTCCCACAATAGTTTTTTAGCCGGTTATATCGTCCATAGTTCATCCCATAGCTCTCAGCGATCATCTATGCTGTGAACTATGGGGGCAAACCTATATTATCCGACCGTAAATTTCGGGGGCGTTGCTGATCCTTGGGATGATTTTACTAGTCTCAATCCGGCTATTAGCCAGGTTTACAGATCGATTCATCCTCCAAATCAGCAACGGCACTGCGGGCTATGGATATACATGGTTAAAACAAAGGTTAAGACAAACGTTAGGCCAACGTCCATGGCTAGGTTCCAGCGGCAAATTAGGCAGCCAATTGGAAAGATGGCAGTCTTTTACACCACGGTCAAGGTTCGGACAATCACAGGAGCGAAAACAGTGAAGGGTACAACGAAGGCAGCAGTCAAGGGCGCAGTCACAGGGGTACTGCTGACGCTGAGCCTCCTGGGTTGTCGCACCGCCCCAGACGATCTGCCAGCATCACCGCCAGTGAGTTCACCCGCCGTAGAAACTCCGTCCACCACCGACACTACCCCGGCTCAGGTGGCCAAGGCCCCATTACCCAAACCCTCCGACAAACCCTCCGTTAAACCCTCTGTTGCGAAGCAGACGGAAGCGGCCTTATATCGTCAGCAGGGGCTGGAATATCGCGCCCAGGGTCGCTATGACAAGGCGATTGCTGCTTTGAAAAATTCGGTCCGGTTAGACCCTAACAGTCTTTCTGGCCAGGTCATCCTGGGTTGGACCCTGCATTTGGATGAACAGGGGGCTGTGGCGATTGGTGTGTTGGAGCGGGCGTTGGTCCAGGATGAGGACCATGTGCCCGCATTGAATGCGTTGGGGATTGTTTATCTGGTGAATGGACAGCTGGATCAGGCGGTGGAAAACCACACCCGGGCGGTTGCCCTACAGCCTGATAATGAAATCGCTTATTACAATTTGAGCCTGGCCTATCATCGGTTGGAAAGGTATGGGGATGCGATCGCAAATGCCCAAAAGGCTGCCGACTTAGAACCGGACAATCCCCATCCCCTCGTGGCCCTGGCCCTAGCCCACTGGGCAAACAAAAACACCGACGCCGCCCAACAGGCCTACCAAAAAGCCATTGACCTAGATTCTGGCTATCTAGAAGCTTGGCACCTAGAGCATTTACAACAAGCAGGCTTTAGCCCAGAACAAATCGAAACAACAGAAAACGTACGACAGACAATGTAACAACCCTCGCGAATATTGCCATAGACTATTGCCCCCCGAAACTTAGCCATGGGCAGTTTGGAAGAATCTAGGCTTAAATAGAAGGAAATTGATGACTTTGTATTATTTCCTTAGAACGCCGTGTCCCAGTCTTCGTTTTTTCTCGGTCGGACCCAAGAACAAGATCAGTTTCGGCGGGTGCTAGGGCAATATGAGCCTGCATCCTGGGGCCAGAAAAATTTACCCACGTTGGCAAAGCTAGTGGGCCGAGCGCCCCAACTGCCAGATAAACCCTATATTTTCCTGTTCTATGGGCCGGGGGGAATGGGCAAAACCACCCTGACCCGACGGTTAAAAGAGCTAACGGTTAAAGAATCCCAAGGTCAGTATCAGACAGTACTGATTGATTGGGACCGACAAAAGGACTTAAACGCAGCATTACAACGGGGGCACAGCAGCATTAAACCCCAGACGGTGCTAGACGTACTAGACAAGGAGTTTAAGCAATCCCTCAAAGGCTATAGCGGTGAATCTTACGGCAAGGCGCGGCAGGAGATTCAAGAGATTGAAAGCAAAGTTGAAAAAACCCTGGCCGCAGAACCACCCAATACTGAGCTAAAGGAAATCACGGCCCAGTACGGTGGCAAAGCCATTGCCTGGATTTTAGATAAAGCGACGGAAGGCATAATTGCCACCGATCCGGCGGGGGCGGCTGTGGCCATTAAGGTGGGCGCAACGTTGCTCAGTCAGGCCCGGCAGCTGGCCACCAAGGCCCTGACCCCCCAAGAGGTACAGATCTTTCAGCAACCGCCTTGGGAGCAACTGGTGGCAGGGTTGGGCAAGGACATTGCCAAGGCAACCCAGCGCCAAGCCAGCATTATTTTCCTAGATACCTATGAGATAGTCGATCGGCAGGTGTGTGACTATGTGCTGCGGCAGGTGATTCAACAGGGTGGGAGTCGCGTTATCTGGTCAATTTCAGGACGGTCGAATCTGGCCAAGAGTGGCAAGCGCGGCGAGGTCTATTTCCGTGGCTATGCCGATGATTTTTCCGAGGCCCAGATCTACCCGCGTGAATTGTTACAGTTTAGTTCTCGGGAGATTCAGGCATATTTCAAAGAGAAAGTGCCAGCATCGCCGTTGACCGAAAGCGAGGCAGACTCTATTGCTGAGTTTAGTTTAGGCATTCCCTTTGTGGTGGATTTGGCAGCGGCGATGTGTGCCAAGGGCAAACCCGTGGCTGAAGTTGTTGCGCCAGTGTCGAGGGAGGATGGCGAGACCACCGATCGGGACCAGGTGATTAAGGAAACCTGTGAGCGATTTTTGAAACATTGTTTAGACACGCCAGAAACGTTACCAGATAGGCAGCTTACCTTTGCACTGGCCATGTTGCGCCGGTCCCAGATGGATGTGTTGGGGGCGATGGTGGATGCGCCGACGGGGTTAAAGGGGCAGCTAAAGGCGTTGCAGGGGCAGTATGCCTTTTTGGCGGAGGATGAGCAGCGGCTAGATGAAAAAATGGCCAACTTTATGCAGGATTATTTGTTGCAAGATTTGCAACGGCAGGATGGGTTGGTGCAGGGGCTGAATGATCAGGCGATTGCTTGGTTAGAATTGCAGATTGAAGCAAAGCAAAAGACGGTTAGCGATACGGCGGCGGGGTTTGAAGATGAGCGGTTGAGCGGGTGGATGTTGGATTTGGCCCACCATTATGGCTGGCGGGGGGAAGATGCCCTATGGGGTTATTTAGTGCCGAGGTTTATTGAAGGTTGGCAGTATG
>CALHGI010000539.1 GCA_938029995.1 uncultured cyanobacterium
TCCATTTAGACTTACCGGAGTAAATACATCTAGATATATTTCGTAATATGTCATGAAATTTACATACCAATCCCTAGGTAGCAGGGTCTGGGGCACATCCCTAAACCGATTCCTGGCCGAAAGACTTAAGCCAGACTTTCCTAGGTAATCTGAGTAACCCGGTTTATGAAACAGTTAATATGGGCGCTTATTGATGATCTGTCTGGGCTAACTCATCCAAATAGTTTGGGCCTAATGGTTTAGGTAGGTCGCTCAAAAAAATTATTTTGCGGGGTTGAGAAGGGCAGAACTATGGCTTTAATTGTTCAAAAGTACGGCGGCACATCGGTGGGTAGCGTTGAGCGTATTCAAACCGTGGCCGAACGCGTACAGGCAACCGTACAGGCAGGCAACTCGGTGGTGGTAGTGGTGTCAGCCATGGGCAAAACCACCGATGGTCTGGTCAAACTTGCCAATGAAATTTCTAGCCAGCCTAGCCGTCGCGAGATGGACATGTTGCTCTCCACCGGAGAACAGGTTTCCATTGCCCTGCTGACCATGGCCCTGCAAGAACGGGGACAGGCGGCGGTGTCCATGACCGGTGCCCAGGTGGGTATTGTGACGGAGGCCCGCCATAGCCATGCCCGCATTTTAAGAATTGAAACCGAGCGGGTGAAGCGCGCCTTAGAACAAGGTCAAGTGGTGGTGGTGGCCGGGTTTCAGGGCATTAGCGATGCCCCAGATCTAGAAATTACCACCCTCGGTCGCGGGGGATCGGACACCTCTGCGGTGGCGCTGGCCGCTTCCCTCCAGGCGGATACCTGTGAAATCTGTACCGATGTGCCTGGCATTTTAACCACGGACCCACGCCTTGTCCCATCGGCCCAGCTGATGACCGATATCACCTGTGACGAAATGCTGGAGTTGGCTAGCCTGGGGGCCAAGGTGCTGCACCCAAGGGCGGTGGAAATTGCCCGCAACTATGGCGTGACCCTGGTGGTGCGCTCTAGCTGGACCGAGGAGCCAGGCACCCGGGTGAGCGCCCCTAGCCGTCTGCCCCGTCCCTTGGATGGTTTGGAGCTAGCCCATCCGGTGGATGCCATTGAGTTTGATACGGATCAGGCCAAAGTGGCCCTGCTGGGGGTGCCGGATCGGCCTGGCATTGCCGCCCAGCTATTTGGCCAGTTGGCCCAGCAACAACTGAATGTGGACCTGATTATTCAATCCATTAACGAAGGCAATTTTAACGATATTGCCTTTACGGTCGAAAAGGACATGTTGGCCCAGGCAAAGACCTTGGCAGCGTCCCTGGTGCCCGCACTACAGGGCACCTCTGAAACCCCAGACGCCAAGCCCGACTCGGTTTTGGTGAGCGACACCCAAATTGCCAAGGTCAGCATTGCCGGGGCGGGCATGATTGGTCGGCCGGGGGTGGCGGCAAAAATGTTTTCTACCCTGGCGGCGGCTGGGGTGAATATTCAAATGATTGCCACCTCAGAGGTGAAGGTGAGCTGCACCATTGCCGCAGAGGATTGCGATCGCACCATTGCCGCCCTTTGCCACGCCTTTGAACTCAACCAGTCCCCCGCCCGCCTAGAGGCCCCCGCCACCGCCCAGGGTCCCGCCGTGCGGGGCGTGGTCCTAGACTGTGACCAGGCTCGACTGGCCCTACGCCAGGTGCCCGACCAGCCCGGCATGGCCGCCAAACTGTTCCAAATATTGGCCGACCGTGGCATCAGCGTCGACATGATTATCCAGGCCCAGCGCTGCCGCGAACACCAAGGCATCCAAACCCGTGATATTGCCTTTACCGTGGCCCAGTCCGACGCCGACATGGCCCGGGGGGTGCTCCAATCCCTCGCCACAGAATTCGGCAGCAGCGAAATCATCGTAGACACCGCCATCGCCAAGATCAGTGCCGTCGGCATCGGCATGATCACCGAGCCCGGTACCGCCGCCAAAATGTTCCAAGCCCTAGCCGACAGCAACATCAATATTCAAATGATTGCCACCTCGGAAATCAAAATCAGCTGCGTCGTCGCCGAAGATAAAGGCATTGCAGCCCTCAAGGCGGTCCATGCAGCCTTTGGGTTGGCGGGCAGCGAAGAAATTGAAGTCCCGGCTTAGGAAGCAACCGTCAATAGGTCCAAGGAATAAATGCTGCCCCATTACAAGGCAAAGCAGGTCTCGGTCAATCGTCGTCGCCACTATGAAGTGAACGGACAGCGACTGCCAGGTGTGACCACCATTTTGTCGGCCACCAAACCGTGGGAAGACAAGCAACGGCTGTGGCGCTGGCGGGAACGGGTGGGCACCGAGGAAGCCAATCGAATTACGGCCAAATCCTCCCGGTCTGGCACCAAAATCCATCAGGTGATCAAAGCCTATCTGCGCCAAGAAGATTGGGCATTACCCGAGGGCACCGAAGGGTTTTGGGCCTCCATTGAGCCGGTTCTGCACAATATTGAGCAGGTGCTCTTAGTGGAGGGAGCCGTGTGGCACCCCCTTAAGTTTGCGGGCTATCCCGACGCCCTGATGGTGTACGACGGCCAACTGCTAATCTGCGATTGGAAAACTGCCCGTCGTCCTAAACAGATGGAATGGATGGGGGACTATTTTTTGCAGGTGGCCGCCTACTGCTGGGCGGTGAACTGGGTGTACCGAGATTACGACATTAAGGTGGAGCGGGCCATGGTAGCCATCGCCCTCGAAGACGCCCCGGCCCAGCTATTTACCCTCACCCCGGACAAATTAGACCAGTACTGGGGGAAATTTCAGCAGCGCCTTCGCCAGTACCATCGGCTGTAACCGCCTCAATTCATAGCATTTCTCCGTATTTCGCTTAACACTCCTTTAATTACGTAGAGAGAAAACTTTGATATACTTCGAACGCAATTGCTACGAGTAAATACGGAGTTTGTTCCCGTAGTTATCACTTCTAAGGAGCCCTGCCATGGACTTTCTGATTCCATTCATTGTTACCTGGTTGATCACCACCATTGCCCTAGTTATCATCACCTTCCTACCCACCGGCGTAGAGTCCGATAGCTTCGGAAAAACTGCCATTACGGCCCTAGTCTTTGGCGTACTTAACGGCATAGTCAGCATCATTTCCGGCCTACCCGTTTTAAGTGGCTTGGTCTGGTTAGTGACCCTAGGGGGTTTACTGTTGAACCTGCTCTTGTTTGGCGCGTCCGCCAAGCTAGTTGAAGGGTTTCGCCTGCGCTGGGGAATCTGGAGCGCCGTTATTGGTGCCTTCCTACTGTCAGTCATTACATCCGTACTGAATGCCATCATCTAGTGCCCCCACGGCAAGCGTTGCCGCTGACAACAGGCGTTACGTTGGCCGTTGGGTTAGATGAAGTGGACATATTTTAAGAAAGGAGCTGCCAATGTTGAGCGCTCCTTTTTTATTGCCTGCATTTTATTGGTCGCACCGAGCACCGTTAGATAACAAAATCAGTAGAAACAAAGCTTCATGGAGCCTTGCCTCCATAGCCCACACCCTCAACAAGGGCCTCATAGAGCCTTGCCTCCATAGCCCACACCCTCGGCAAGGGATAAAATCGGCTGAACGCCATAGATCGCAATGGTCATTCCGGCGCAATTCGATGACGGTCTTCATCAGATGGCGATGCCTAGTTCAAGCATTTATAAACGGTTACTCCGGGTAAACCTAAAAAAGTTTGTAGTTATCTATACTATGATTAAGATATTCACTGCTGGATAGTGGGCTGGAGTTAGATCCGTTGTCCACATGGCTTAGGACGAAGGCTGATGATACTCGTCCCAACAAAGTGTCACCCTGCCTTCTTGACTGAGCGTTTGGCTTAGGAGATGAGCATGCATGGCTGAGCTAGAAAAAATGCGGCGGTATGATGCTGTTGCGATCGCAGATCATTACCGTTTCCGTCTTCTGACCATAGTGTGGCGGGCGCTATCCGTAGCCCTGATGCTAGGTAGTTTTGTCACCGGACTATTACTGGACCGAGCCCTGGGGCGAAAAGACATTAACGAAGCCCGGCGCGCCAGCCAGCTGCGCCAAATTTTGACCGATTTAGGTCCCACATTTATTAAAGTGGGTCAGGCCCTCTCCACCCGGCCCGACCTGGTCAATCCAAAATTTTTAGACGAACTGATCAAGCTGCAGGACCAGCTGCCCCCGTTCGATACGCCCTTAGCCCAGTGGATTATTGAAAAAGAGCTGGGCCGTACCCCCGACGAAGTTTACAGCTATTTTTCCCCTGAGCCCGTGGCCGCCGCCAGCCTAGGCCAGGTATATAAAGCCCGCCTATACACCGGCGAGCATGTGGCCGTGAAGGTACAGCGCCCCGGCCTAGTGCCCATTATCTGCCGCGACCTTTACCTGATGCGCTGGGCCGCCGGATGGATTGCCCCTTGGCTACCCCTGAACCTGGGCCACGATCTAACCCTGATTGTGGACGAGTTTGGCGCCAAGTTATTCGAAGAAATTGATTACTTAAACGAAGGGCGCAACGCCGAAACCTTTGCCGCTAACTTCGCCGATGATCCCAGGGTCAAGGTGCCTTCAATTTACTGGCGTTATACCAGCACCCGCGTCCTCACCATGGAGTGGATCGACGGCCTGAAGCTCACCGACATTGAACGGGTCAAAGCGGCCGGTTTAGACTCTGATGAATTAGTCGGCATCGGCGTATCCTCTGGGCTGCGACAGCTCCTAGAGTTTGGCTTCTTCCATGCTGACCCCCATCCCGGCAACCTGTTTGCCATGCCCGACGGGGTCATGGCCTACATCGACTTTGGCATGATGGACCAGCTGGGCCAAAACATGAAGGAAACCCTGGTGGATTCAGTGGTACACCTGATCAATCAGGAGTATGACAAGCTGGCCGATGACTTTGTCAAACTGGGCTTTCTCACCCCCGATGTGGATGTGCGGCCCATTGTGCCCGCTCTCCAGTCTGTCTTTGACGGGGCCATTGGTGCCAGCGTTGGGGACTTCAACTTCAAAAGCATCACCGACCGATTTTCGGAGGTGATGTACGAATATCCCTTCCGGGTACCGGCCAAGTTTGCCCTAATTATTCGCTCTTTGGTAACCCAGGAAGGGCTGGCCCTCACCCTTAATCCAGAGTTCAAAATTGTTGAAATTGCCTATCCCTATGTGGCTCGGCGTTTGCTGATGGGGGAAACCGAATCCCTGCGGCGACGATTGATCGATGTGTTGTTCAAGGATGGTCGCTTCCAGTGGCAGCGCCTGGAAAATATGATTCGCATTGCCCAAGGCGATCAGGGCTTTAACCTGATTCCTACGGCAGGTCTGGGTATGCAGTTTTTACTCTCTGATGATGGCCAATATTTGCGGCAGCAAATCCTAGCGGCCCTGACGGAAGATAACCGTCTCCACACGGAAGAAGTGGCCCGTCTGTGGGATCTGGTGAAGGACGATCTGCAACCCAATCAGCTGTTTGGTGCGGCCTTGAGTGCCCTGGCAGACTTTTCGAGAACCCAGGCAGCGGCCCTAGTGCCAGAGGAGTTAACGGCGGTTTTGTCGGGGAATGGGCGTTAGGACTTGTTAAAAATTAAGCTCATGATTTTAGCTAGAAAAATAGCTTGGATGGCTGGTTGAGTGTAAAAGGTGTTGCTTGGGGTCCCT
>CALHGI010000540.1 GCA_938029995.1 uncultured cyanobacterium
TTACGGCTGATCCTAAAACTAAGCGGGTAGATGTGGAAACGGAGGCCGCAGAAGTGGCGATTCGAGCAGCCCTGGAAAAGGCGGGCTATCCACCTGCGGCCTAGTAGGGCCTGCTAAAAAACTGATGAGGGACCCCCTATATATGGCCTGGGGGCCTGGTGAAAAACTGATGAGGGACCCCCTAGATGTAGCCTGGGGGCCTGGTGAAAAACTGATGGGGGGACCCCCTAGATGTGGCCTGGGGGGCCTGTTGAAAAACTGATGGGGGGACCCCCTATATACGGCCTGGGGGGCTTGCTGAAAAACTGACGAGGGGACGACCATGACGACGACGAGGCTAGCTTTAAAGGGAATGAGCTGTGCGGCCTGTGCCAACGCGGTCGAATCCATCATTCGGCAGGTGCCGGGGGTTAATCAGGCCCAGGTGAACTTTGCCACTGAGCAGGCCCAGGTTGACTATGACGAGGGTCGTACTAGCCTGGATGCGATCCAGGCTGCTGTTGTGGATGGGGGCTATGGAGCGTCAGTGGTGGAGCCCCTGGGAATGGGGGGGGCCGATGGTGGCCTAGCTGATGGGCGACGAGACGGGGCGCCAGACGGGCGGCCAGACGGGCAGCCAGACGAAAGGCGACGACAACAGCGGCAGCTGCTTGCGCGGGTGGTGGTGAGCGGTGTTGTTGGCCTTGTTTTAGTGGTGGGAATGTTGCCTGCAATGTTGGGTTTGCATATTCCGGGGTGGCCCATGGTGCTGCACAATGCCTGGGTGCAGTTTGTGCTGGCGACGCCGGTGTTGGTGTGGTGTGGTCAATCTTTTTTCGTTGGTGCTTGGAAAGCCTTTACCCATCGGTCGGCCAATATGAACACCCTGGTGGCCTTGGGGACGGGCGCTGCCTATGGCTACTCGATTTTTGTGACGCTTTTCCCCCAGGTTTTGGTGGCCCAGGGGCTGGCCCCTGATGTGTATTACGAAGCGGCGGTGGTGATTATTGCCCTGTTGTTGTTGGGGCGCTATTTGGAGAATCGGGCTCGGGGCCATACCTCGGATGCCATTCGCCAGTTGATAGGACTTCAGCCCCGCACCGCTAGGGTGGTACGCCAGGGACAAGAACATGATATTCCCATCGAGTCAGTGGTGGTGAATGATGTGGTGGTGGTCCGTCCTGGGGAGAAAATTCCGGTGGATGGGGATGTGGTTGCAGGCAGCTCCACTGTGGATGAGTCCATGGTGACGGGGGAACCCATGCCGGTGCAGAAGGCCGTGGGGGATGCTGTGATTGGGGCGACGATTAATAAAACGGGGAGCTTTCGCTTTCAGGCTGCGCGGGTGGGTAAGGACACTGTTCTGGCCCAGATTGTTCAGCTGGTGCAGGCGGCCCAGGGGTCGAAAGCGCCGATTCAAAAGCTGGCGGACCAGGTGACGGGGTGGTTTGTGCCGGTGGTTATTGCGATCGCAATCCTCACCTTTCTCCTATGGTTTAATCTCACCGGCAATACGACCCTGTCCCTGCTCACCACCGTTGGCGTGCTAATTATTGCCTGTCCCTGTGCCCTGGGGTTGGCCACCCCCACCTCCATCATGGTGGGGACGGGCAAGGGGGCCGAAAACGGTATTTTGATCAAAGATGCCGAGAGTCTGGAGTTGGCCCACCGCATCCAAACTATTGTGTTGGATAAAACCGGCACCCTCACCCAGGGCAAACCGGCCGTGACGAACTACCTAGCCATCGATCAGCCCAGGGGGAAAGACATGGGCACGGCCAGGGATAGAGCTGGGGCTACTCCCGCTGCTGGGACCAGGTTTAACACCGCCGTTGCCATGGCCCAGGAGAACCCTGTGTTACCGGCCGCCTTGGAGAATTCCCAGGAGAACCCTGTGTTGCAGATGGCGGCCGCCGTGGAGAATTCCCAGGAAATCTATGTGTTGCAACTGGCGGCCGCTGTGGAAAATTCCTCCGAACATCCCTTGGCCCTGGCCATTGTTAACTATGCCAGGGCCAGGGGAGTCGACACCCTACCGGCGGTGCATGACTTTGAAGCGGTTGTGGGCAGGGGTGTCCAGGGAACCGTTGACGGTCAGTTGGTGCACCTTGGCACCGAGGCCTGGATGAGGACCCTGGGCATAGAAGTTGAATCTCTCCAGACCCAAAAACAAGCCTGGGAACAGGCGGCAAAAACCACCGTATGGATTGCCATCAATGGTGCCGCTGCCGGTCTCTTTGCCATTGCGGATGAGCTGAAGCCCACCTCCCCTGAGGCCGTTCTATCGCTTCAGCGCATGGGGTTAGACGTGGTGATGTTAACCGGTGACAATGGCCAAACCGCCGCGGCCATTGCTAAGTCCGTGGGGATTCAGCGGTATTTTGCCACGGTGCGGCCCGACCAAAAGGCCACCTATATCCAACAGCTACAGTCTGAGGGGAAACGGGTGGCCATGGTGGGGGATGGCATTAATGATGCCCCGGCGTTGGCCCAGGCCGATGTGGGCATAGCGATTGGGACGGGAACGGATGTTGCGATCGCAGCCAGTGATATCACCCTCATCTCAGGGGACTTGGACGGTATTGTCACCGCCATTCGCCTGAGTAAGGCCACCATGGCCAACATTCGTCAAAATCTGTTCTTTGCCTTTATCTACAATGTGGTGGGTATTCCGGTGGCCGCAGGTATTCTCTATCCCATGTTTGGCTGGCTTTTAAACCCCATGGTGGCCGGTGCGGCCATGGCCTTTAGCTCCGTGTCGGTGGTGACCAACGCCCTCCGGTTGAGAAATTTTAAAGTGCAGGGGGTACGGCGATGAAACTGAATTCTGTTGGGTTAGGCGGGTTGTTTAGCTTGGGGCTATGGGTGGGCACCGTATCGGTGGCGAGGGCCGGCGTCGGAACGTTTCAGTCCATTGAACAGCCCCCTATGGTTAAGCTGGGCATTACCCTGGTGGGTCTTGGGTTGATTGGCCTGGAGGTGTGGTGGTTTCTCGCCAAAAAGAAATAAGCCCTTGGGGCTTCTCCCTACGCCCCAACCGGCTGGGACTATTCCACCATAAAAATGAAAATTGTCTCTAGACCGTTGTCAAACTGTAGGCTATGGACCAGCTTATGGTCCGTTGAAATATTCGAATCAACAATGATCATATCTGGTTCTAGGGCCAGGGCCTGTTGAATGCCCTCCCGGCCCGTGGTGGATTGGGTGACCGTATACCCGGTGGACAACAGCACATCGGTCAAATTTTCCGTGG
The DNA here is from genome assembly GCA_938029995.1 of uncultured cyanobacterium. Taxonomy (GTDB): domain Bacteria; phylum Cyanobacteriota; class Cyanobacteriia; order Phormidesmidales; family Phormidesmidaceae; genus Leptothoe. The sequence goes on from CALHGI010000540.1 coordinate 3,233, forward strand.
TAGACGCGTCGATATCCACCACCAACAGCTGACGATGGGAGGTGCCCTGGTCTAGCAGGGTTTTAACATCATGGAACAACACATCGGTATCGATGGGTTTGGCTAAATACCGATCAACCCCCAGACGATGGCCCCGCTCTTGATCTTGAATAATGGAAATAATAATGGTGGGGATGCCCATGGTATCGGGATTGTTTTTGATCATGGCGGCCAGATCAAAGCCATTAATGTGGGGCATCATGACATCCAAAATAATTAAATCCGGCGGAGATGTTTGGATCTGATTCAGCGCATCCATGCCATCCTTGGCGGTTTTGACGCCATAACCCAGGGCTTCTAGCTCCTGCCTTAGAAGTTGGCGAATGTGCAGTTCATCGTCCACCACTAAGATTGTTTTTTGAGCTGTAGGGTCTGGGGAGGGAACGGCGCGTTCGACATTTTCTTTGAGTTGTTGCACTAAGTTTTGTAGATTGACCTTAGTGGGCTCGGCGACGGTCACTCCCACGGGCAAACTAAAGGAAAAGGTGCTGCCCTGCCCGAGGGTGCTGTCCACCCAGATCTGTCCGCCGTGGTGTTCAATAATTTGTTTGCAAATGGGCAATCCCAGGCCCGTTCCCTTGGGTTTATCGGTCATCACTGCGCCCACCTGGGTAAATTTATCAAATACTTTCTCCAGGTCCTCTGCGCTGAGGCCAATGCCCGTATCGGTGACGCTGGTGATAATATCGCTCCCCTGGCGGTAGACACGGCAGGTGATAGTACCGCTGTCGGTAAACTTGATGGCATTGGACATCAGGTTGATCATCACTTGGATGCACCGGTTGCGATCGCACACCAAATCCGGCAGATCCGGCTCAATGACCGACCTAATCTCCAGCCCCCTATTGTGGGCTAGCACCGACGTTGCCGCCATGGAACGCTCAACAATGGTGGCCATGGCTATGGGCTGCATATCCCACTCGATTTTGCCCGCCTCGATTTTAGAAATATCCAGCACATCATTGATCAAAGAGGTCAGACGTTCTCCCTCAGACACAATGATGTCCAAGTTGTTTTGCACCTGACGCACCGCCCGGTTAGTTTTAGGCGTATCGGTGGCAACAGCGGGAAGTATGGAGGTTTCCAGTTTTTTCTGGATCAGTTTGGCAAACCCCAGCACCGACGTCAGGGGCGTGCGCAGTTCATGGGAAACCGTAGAAAGAAAATCAGTTTTCATCTGATCAATCTCTTTCTCATTGGTAATATCACGAATCAAAACAACAGAACCACAGGACTGGGCCGCCTTGGCTGGCGACGCGCCATCGGGGGTAATGGCCGTTACCAATGCCTGGCCAATGTGATCGTCCAGTAGCGCCACCTCAGACGTGAGGCTCAGTTCTGGATTGGTTTGACTTTGACGGATCAGGGCGATAATTTGCTGATCAAAGACCGTTTGTATCGATTGTCCCTGGAGCGACGTTTCCTGCAATTGAAACATCGCTTTTAACGTGGGATTAACGCGGGTAATGGTCCCCTGGGGGTCGGTGACTAACAATCCATCCCCCAAATTATCAATAATGGCGTTTAACTCCTGGGCCTGGCTTTTGAGATTCCGTTGGGTCATTTTCAGGGCCCCAGTATAGCTAGCAATCCATTCAATCAATTGATTTAGGGACCTAGCCAAACTGCCAATTTCATCATTGTTGACAACGGTGGCCCGCAAATCAAAATTTTCCGCCTGGGTTACCTGCAATGCGGTTTTTTCCAGTAACTGGATCGGCTGGCTAATGGTTCGACCCATCAAATAGGCCAGCCAACTGGCAAAGAGGATAGATAGGACAATGCTAAGCACAACCACGCGCACCTGAATCTGGGTAGACTTAGCAATCAGTTCCTTCGCATCCCCCAGCTCATCAACCGTAATGAACTCAACAAATTCAGACAGATCTTGGGAAAAGTTTTCTAGCTTTAGGGCGGTGGGGCGGCGATTTAAAGCGATAAATGCCTGCTGGGCTGCAATCAGCTCATCTGCCTGGGCCAATTGAGGATCGTAGGCGTCCACAAACTGGGCAACGTTTTG
>CALHGI010000541.1 GCA_938029995.1 uncultured cyanobacterium
TCCTTAAGCGGATTCCACCAGAACATCGCCAAAGCTTTACCAATCAGCAGATTACCGCGTTACAAGCTGCTCTGATGGAAAAGCGACAGAAACAAACTACCTTTAAGCTAGCGCTCGGTCCTTTTTATCTATCCTTAGCGGCGGGCCGCAACCAGAGAGGGCTGGCCAAGAAGGGCTCCCAAACCATGCTCGTTCCCGTACTTTGCCTGGCAGTCAGCATGATGGGAGCAGGATGCGTCGCTGGACTCATGAAATTTCGCTATGGCTACCAAGCGGCACAAGCGGCCACGGCCCTTCAACCCAATGAACAGACCGTTCACCCCAGTGTTTTGCCATTTCGCACAGAGCAGAGAAACTGCGAAAAAAATGGGGCTGTGTGGGTTGATCAAGAATGTGTGGACCATGGCCACGACCCCACCTTCTAAGCACCCGCTTTAAAGTCTGCATCTGACATCGGACAAACCCTTTCACCCCAAAGCTTTCGAGTGAAATCGCATTAACGAAGATAATCGATAATCCCCTGGGCAATGGCATCGGCAATCTGCTCACGGGCAGCATTACTGCGAAAACGGGCAGAATCCTCACGACCGGTGATAAATCCGGTTTCCACTAAAACCGCAGGCATGGACGTATTACGCAACACGTAAAAACGGGCCTGGCGTACGCCGCGATCTCGCAGGTCAGTACTCCGCAACACACTGCTGTGAATTGCACGGGCGAGGTTTCGTCCCGATGAATAGTAGTAGGTTTCTAGCCCATTGACATCGGGACGACTGAGGCTAATGGCATTGGAGTGAATACTGACAAATACAGTGGCATTTGCCCGCTCAGCAATATCGACTCGCGGTTGCAGATCGAGTTCAAAATCGCTGTTGCGAGTGAGGGCGACTCGATAGCCCCGCTGCTCTAGGGTGCGCTGCACACGGCGGGAAATAAATAAATTGATTTCCTTTTCCTGTAACCCATTGCCAACGGCGCCTGGATCGCGGCCACCATGGCCCGGATCGAGCAGCACCAGCACCTCGCCCCGACGGGCGGGCTGGGTGGGGCTGGTGGGAGAAGGACTGGCCACCGCCCCCGTAGTTTGTAGAATTTGTCCATTTAAGCCAGCCCCCTGCAGTCGTCGCAGCAGCTCATTGGCCCGGCGCTGTTCCCGAAAGCGTCCGGCTTGAATCACCGGTTGACCATTCACCGTGGTGCGGAAGGCACCGGACTCCACCGCATTCACCCGCGATCGCAAAATAGCAGAACTACCCGGCACAATCACCTGATAAATCACATCCGCTGAGGGCGTTGTGGGAGTGGGGGTGCTAGGGGCCGAGACGCGTGCCGTCTCCACAATCTGGGCGGCAAGCCCCGCCTGGGACAATCGCTGGCGCAGCTCACTGGCCCGAGACTGCTCCCGAAAGCGTCCGGCTTGAATCACCTGCTGACCATTCACCGTGGTGCGGAAGGCACCAGGTTCAACGGCATTGACCCGCGATCGCAAAATGGCAGAGCCACCGGGCACAATCACCTGGTAGTCAACATTGGCATTATTACCCGGGGACGGGCTGCCCGGGCGGGGTAACGGTCGACTGCTGGGGGGGGTGGGCAGGGGGTTGGTGGGCGTAGGTTGTGGAGTGGGCCTAGGAGACGGTGTGACCGGACTGGCCCCGGAGGATGCAATCACGGCATCCAAGGATTGATTATTTGTCAGGTAAATATGCCCCAGGGTCTGGCCGTTATACACCCGGCGGGACATGCTCCACCCCGCATCCAGCTCAAGTTTGACAAAGTCATTGGCAATGCCGGTGGAGCGACCCAATTCCAACTTTGGCAGCCCTCGCTGCAAGGGACTAGGGGACGCCACCAGCACCAACACATCCCCCCGTTTTTCCACCTGGACACGATAGCGCGATCCCAGATCTTCTCCCCCAATGCGGATGGAATAACCATTGCTATCGGAACTGCGTCCACAGATACCCGTGAAGTCAAACGTTAGCAGCAGCGGATTAATCAGCGGTGGATTACCAGGACGCTCCTCCCAACAGCGCCTAACCGAACTGATCTGTTCAATAATCAACAGCTTGTAAAATCGGCCATTGCTAATGGGTTCGGCCAAAGCGACAACCCGCTCATCGGCAATGGGTTGCTGCCCAAATTGGGCTGCCGCCGCCTCAGGGGGCAACGCTGCGGTCGCGCCGAAGGCAGCAGCTATAGCCGACAATGTGGTGATTTTACGGAGGAGTGATTTCATATCCCTGGGGTTAGCGGGTAGGAGGAAAACGGTCTAGCGGTTTTACCCATAGACATAGGAATAGACAACAGACTAAGGGGCGATCGGATATCTGTCCATGGGTCGCTCGTTGTCTGTAAGCCGTGGTCCATGGGTATCTATGGACGGACACCCAGTAGTAAGCAATTACCTATTGGGGGGCCTATGTAGTTATCCGGCACAGGTTGCCCATTCGGTTAGAAACTATATCAGTTCATCAGCTGTCCATGGTGAGAATTACCTGTAAGCCATGAAAAACCCCCTAGCCCTCAACATTTGTAAACCCGGAAGTGTGGAACTTGTGGGGCTGGCACAGCTTAATAACCTAGTTTATGGCCCCCAAAAAGCAGCTGTCTCGAGATGCCCCGTACAGCGCTCTCCCCAGAGATCACAAGAAACCATCGCTAAACCGCTAGCACCAAAAGGATGGACGGCTAATGCCATAGCCCTGGACAAAATCCACCCCGATTATTTGCATCTTGGACAAAATCAACTCGTTTTCCACTGACTCCGCAATAGTTTTTAACCCCATGACATTTCCCACTCGATGGATCGATTCAACGATGGCCTGAGTCGCAGAGTCAACCATAATCGTTTCAATAAACGCACCATCGATTTTGAGGAAATCCACAGGTAAGGCCTTTAGATAGGCAAACGACGACATCCCACTGCCAAAATCATCCAATGCAAACCGACACCCCAACCGCTTTAGCTCGCCAATAAATGAGATCGCACTCTCAAAGTCAGCAATTGCCGCTGTTTCAGTAATTTCGAAACAAATGGTGTGGGGTGGGACTTTAAAGCGCTCAAACTGAGCCTGGACAAACTCAAGAAAATTGTCGTCATTGAGACTCGCACCGGATAAGTTAATGCTGTAAAGCACGTTTTTGGGTTCACTTTTGAAAAAACGCTCTAGGTTTTCCAAGCACGTTCGTATAATCCAGCGATCTAGACTGGGCATCAGCCCATATCGTTCAGCAGCTGGGATAAATGCAGATGGAGAGACCAGCTTTTCTGAATCATCCAGCATTCGCACTAGAACTTCATAGAAATCCGTGGATGTCCCATCAGGATCAAGCGTTTGGGCAATCACCTGACGATATAGACAGAATTGATTATTCTCCAGCGCTTGATGAATCACAACGCTCCAGTGTCGTTCTTTTCGTTGCTGAGTCAGTTCTACATTATCTTTTTGATAAATCTGAATGCGATTACGCCCTCGATATTTAGCCGCATAACAGGCTGCATCTGCCGCACTCATCACTGCTGCTGCATCAGTACTATGGGAGTCAACCACCACTAAGCCGATGCTGACGCCTACTCGAAAAATTTGGTCTTGCCAAATAAATGTGTAGTCCGCCACCGCTTGGCGAAGATCCTCGGCAATATTGACGGCCCGATCGAGGGGACATTGATCTAACAAAATCCCAAACTCATCTCCCCCTAACCGGGCTAAGGTATCGGCGGCTCGGATGTGTCGCCTCAGCAACCGAGCCAGCTGACTTAACAGCTCATCCCCGGCTAAATGGCCGCTAGTATCATTGACCACCTTAAACTGATCGAGATCTAAATAGCAGAGAACATGGTGCTGATTTTGTTGCACAGCATTGGTCACCATGGCTTCTAATTTTGATTCAAAGTAGCGACGGTTATATAGGTCGGTCAGAGCATCATGGGTGGCTTGCCAACTGAGCTGTCGTGCTAGGGAACGGGATTGGGTCACGTCATGGAAAACCATCACAACCCCCACTAATTGGTGTTTACTATCTCGAATTGGGGCAGCGGAGTCTTCGATGCTAAATTCTTGACCATCTCGACGGATTAAAATGGTATGGTTCGCCAGGCCAGTGACGCAGCCCTCTGCTAAAACCTTGTCCACCGGGTTAATGGCCGGGGCACGGGTGGTTTCATCAATAATCTGAAACACTTCAGTCAGGGGTAGCCCTAATGCAGCTTGAGCAGTCCAGCCAGTCATGGCCTCGGCCACTGGGTTGAGGTAGTGAATGTTGCCGGTGGCATCGGTGGTAATCACAGCATCCCCGATGGAGTCTAGGGTGACTTGAGCCATTTCTTTTTCGGCTTCTAGATCCAGTTCCAGCTGCTTACGTTCGGAAATATCGGTAATGGTACCGACATAGCCCGTTAGGTCCCCCTGATTGTCATACTCCGCCATCGCCTGGCCATAGACCCATGTGACTAGGCCATCGGGGGATTGGAAGCGATATTCTGCCCTAAAGGACTGATTGTTTTGGGCAGTTTGATACCATGCTTGAAAAACACGGTCTCGATCGCTAGGGTGTATGGCCATCTCCCAGCCTGGACCGAGGGCATCTTCACGGGCAATACCGGCGATGTGACACCAGCGTTCATTCACATAGATACAATCGCCCTGTTGATTGGTGCGGAAGATGCCCACAGGAGATAGTGCCGCTAGACTTTCGTAATGGGTTTGGCTTTGTTCGAGCTCGCGTTCTATGCGTTTGCGATCGCTAATATCACGCCCTTCCGGAATGATGAGGATCACGTTACCCGCATCATCAACCACTGGGCGTAGGGAAAAATCAATGGTGATGATTTGATTGTTATCCCCCCGGACATCAACCTCATAGCGAATAAATTCACCCTGGGCAGCACGCTCAATACTTGATTGCAGCTGCTCTTGAATCGCCTGAGACAAACTCCACCAGGGAGCCTGCCAAAAGAATCGACCAATCACATCTTCACGGCTAAAGCCGCCAAAACTCAACGCCGTCTGGTTAGCCTCAATGAGAGTGCCATCTACCGTCAAAAGCCCTATAAACTGAAACGCGTGGTCAAAAATCGCGCGAAAACGAGTTTCACTGGATTGCGCCTGTTGCGCCAACTGGGATGCTTCCACTTCCAGCGATTCCAGACGCTGATCCCGCAACCGATCCACTTCCTCCTGCAAGGCTTGAATAGTGTTGTACATTTCCGCCGGGTCCAAGGCGGCCAAGAGACTGGTCTGGGTCACCAGACCGCACAAAATACCTTGCTCAGCCACCACTAAGCGACTCACCCCCATGCTTTGCATCGTTTTCTGTATCATCCACAGAGAATCTTGGGGCGACACGAATTTGAGGGGCGTGCTCATGACGGTCGCCGCTGACAGATTGGACAACTCTAGGTTTTGAGCCTGTAGTTTCACAATGTCACGCTCGGTAATAATCCCAATCGGTTTTTGATTATTACCCGAATCACTGGCCTCAAGG
>CALHGI010000542.1 GCA_938029995.1 uncultured cyanobacterium
GAGACAGGCACAACAACAACGTTTACCTCAGGAGTAAGTTCTTCTTCTACATCAGTTTCTCCTACAACCGTTATTCAGACTGCACCGACGACGACAGGCAGCAGCACGTCTATATCAACCATACCTACGACTCAACCCTCCACTGGCGAAACACTCAATCCGACCAACGTTGCAACGACCTCGCCCCCAGCAACGCCCGTCGTTTCGCAAACAGTCACACCTCAAATTGATACCCCAGTGGTTAAACCAGCCACTGTTCCTACAACCACGGTTCCTACCCCACCCACTACAGCTGCGGCACCTGCCCCCGTAGTGACAACGGCACCTACTGTACCTACTGTGACCGCAGTACCAACCACACCTACAGTGCCTAGCGCACCCACGGTTCCTACAACACCCACAGTACCAACCACACCTACAGTCACCGCACCTACGGCTCCTACAACACCTACGGTTCCTACAACACCCACGGTTCCTGAAACACCCACGGTGACGGTACCAATCACTCCTGTAGTGACTACGCCTACTGTAACTACGCCCACCGTACCCGTAGAGGCACCAACCACCCCAGTGGCGCCAACGCCTGTGGTAACCACTGCACCAGAGGTAATAATACCCGAAGCTGATCAAGCTCCCACTCGAGAGACAGTCTCTGAGGGAGCCTTTGATTGGCAATCTGCTGGGACTAGTGATCCTGAAGTTTTACCGACATCAGATCTACCCGCGAGTGAACTCAACAATACTCCAGACCCTCAAACCGAACAAAATGCCGGAGCTAATATACAGCTCTAAGTCTTGAAACTGACTGGAGTGTTCACAACACTTGCCAGGTTAGACAATACCAATCTCCCAAGTTCTTTAGCTACCTTGGCGCACAGCTCAAGAACTTGGGATATTTGCTATATCAATGTCAATTCAGTATCAACTTATTTCTAGTCGCATTAAACTAGTTCACTATCGTCTTCTTGATCGATGAACGTAGTTGCGTTCGGGGGCTTGTAACTCTTATCCCAATCACTTGGCAAAATCATGGTTGAGCGTTTAGCATCTTCGTCGCTGATAATCTCAGGCGTCGGCCTATCTTTTTCTAAAGACTCTTCAGATAAGCCATCTAACTTTAATTGCCGCAGATCCTCAAGCACAGCGATTGCCGTCCCATAACGCTGATTAAAGTCATAACGCACCATTTTTTCAATAATCTTAGCAAGACCAGGATGCAAATCCGGTACTTGATCAGTCCATACTATTTCCCCATGGGAATCTCGCTGCATTACATGGGGAGGAAGGCCGGTGAGAGCCTCAATCACCGTCACACCGAGAGCATACAAATCGCTACTAAAGTTAGGTAACCCAGCAGATTGTTCACTGGGCATATACCCCTGGGTCCCAATGCCTACCGTGGAAGTGATTCGGGCATTCGTATCCGTTAACCGATTGGAAATCTGTTTCACAGCTCCAAAATCGATCAGCACATAGCGGCGATCTACTTTACGCGAAATAATATTAGAGGGTTTGATATCCCGATGGATAACACCTTGGGCATGGACCGCCTCAATAACAGGCAACAGGTCTAGCAAGAATTGGGCTGACGCGCGCTGTGACATAGGTCGTTGAGGATCCAACAGATCCTTGAGCAACGTCCCTTCAATCATTTCTTGCACCAGATAAAAGGAATAGTTAACTTCGAAATAAGCCAGCAAACGCGGGATTTGGTCGTGCTCTCCCAAGCGTTCTAGGGTAGATGCCTCTGATGCAAATAGCCGCTGAGCTAGTTGGTGAGCCCTAGGATTGTCGCTAATAATTTTCAGCTGCTTAACAACACAAATCGGATTACCTGGACGCTGGGTATCTTGAGCAAGATAAGTATCACCAAAGCCGCCAGCACCGAGGATTTTACTAATCCGATAACGGTCGCTCAGCACCGTACCAATCATTTCACTTTCATGGACAGCTAGTAAGTCTTTAAAGTCATCTTGCTGACTAATAATCTCCTGAACGATGGGAGATGTGACATAGCGCGCCAAGGTATTGCGCAGGGTCTTTTTCTGTAACTGATCGCCAAAGAACCCAATAGCAAAATCTGCAACAGAAAATCCTAAGACACTCAAAACAGGGACTGCCAATGGGAGGATGACACCCCCTACGGTAAAGACAACAAAGGCTACCCCACCCCATCCCAAAGCACCTAAAGCTGCAAAAGCCAAACGACGCAAGGGTCTCCGGGACGAGACTTTAGTAATGACAACCGCCATCCCACTTAACCAACCAGCCACCATCAAAGCACTCAGCCATGGTCTTTGAGACAAGGAATATAGGGCTAAGTCAGCACGCAGCGTGGCAACAGTATTCGCCAAAATTTCCACACCCGCCATAGGGGTGGGATACAAAAAACCTTTGGAAAACGGAGCTGCATGAAAGTCTTGATGTAGAGCTGCCGTAGAACCAACAAGAACAATTTTATTGTCAAAAAACCGACCGCTATCTAACTGCGTTCTCCAAAGCTGTTCATCCAACAGATACCAAAAAGGAACATGTTGAAAAGTTTTTGCAGGACCATAAAAGAAAATATGATCACCACTGTCTTTTGCGTACTCCACTTGGGCTGCCTGTAGAGTCGCCTCAGCAAAGCTTAACGCCGCAGGAGCGACGCTATCGTCTTCGAGGAAAAGTTCATCACCCAGAAGATCTGCTTCAACCCCCCTCAAGGTCTTTAGAAACTCTCGACTAAGACGGTGGATCTTACCATTGGGCTCTAGGATAAAATTAATCGCCCCCACATGAGTAGGCGTCTCACGGAAGTCTGGCAATGGCAGAGTTGGCTGTAGTAAAGACCCCTGCCTCAGATCAATGTCACCGTACTTGGCAGCCAAAACGACCTGGGAGCCCTGCTCAGATAAAACTTGGGTAAAGGCTTGATCGTCCCCAACTCCGTAGCTACTGGGTTGGGTAAACACAATGTCCAACGCAATGGCGTCAGCACCAGCATCCAGAATTTTCTTCACAGCAGTGGCGTAGGTAGCGCGTGGCCAAGGCCATGAACGAATAGCAGCCAATTCTGGATAGGCATCGGGCTGGGCTAAATAGTGCTGGCCCTGGGATAGGGATTCTTCGTCAATCGCTAGAATAACGATGTCTTCTGGAGCGACCATGGGGCCCCGCAGTTCCCACATCAAGGATTGCCCCTGTAGCTCCAAAGCACGAATAAAACTTAGGTTCAGACCAGTGGCTAGTGCCGTCGTACCTATCAGCAAACCATTGAGACAGGCTCGCCATCGACGTGCAAGATTCACGGTTGGCACCAATTTTTTACGCAAACGGTCCTGAGACGTTAGCGTAACCGTGACATCTGCCCCATCCTGTTTCATCTGCATCAAAGTGGGTGGTTAGACACTGTATAAAGCCAATAAATAATGATGATGCAACCTTAGTGAACTTGGAGCTTAATCCACAGCGTAGATCAAGCGGAACTTTTTCAGTACTTAACCAAGTGACGTATATAAAATCACATGAACGTGCGATATCATTACGGCTATACCTGAAAAGTCAACACTATAATAGCTTGAAGCTCTTATTTAATCGCTCACTATAGAGGGTGCCACTTGCCTCAATCGTCCCCTATAGGCATGGGGACAATGGGCCTCTCTCAGGTTAAAGTCAATCCATTCCAAGGATTGATACAAAGCCGGAGGAATATCTAAAAGGGAGCCGCACGATCGTCAAATCTGCCTTATAGTAGTAACTTGACCTTTTAGGGAAGGTAGATGAGACGGGTTTATAAAGCATGGTAAACATTCCCTTTAAAGCTTGCTTGATCGTCTCTGTAACCTGTTGAAATGGAAATCCATTCAATGGCGCTCATTTATGTGCTGAAATTGTGCACTCTAAATGAAGAGTTATGGATACAAAGCTCTATGAATTTTTATAAGTGTTGTATACGTATGGAGAACATGAGAACTGCTTAGATAACTAATACATTAAAATTCGAATCGTCAAGACCACCTAAGGTTTGATTATTTATATATCGTCACCTCCAAGTTCCTTATGAGTTAGCTACGACTATTTGCCTTTGATTTATGTTTGTCTGCATTTCTTATATAGAAACGTTCCGTACAAACCAAGTAGGTAGTTAAAGACAAAATTACAGTAGCTTTTTTGTTCTTATTATTTAGGTCTCGAACTATTTCTAAGTCGCACTTATGACTACAAATTCGTAGTCAATGTTCCTTAGTTTTTAGTTATTGTTATTCTTTTAATTTTATGCATACGCAACCGTTAAGCCGACTTTCTATATTTGTAGACGGGAATAATATGTTTTACGCCCAGCAAAAAAATGGCTGGTTTTTTGATCCTAAGCGTGTCCTTGAGTACTTTACTAAAGAAACAGTTCCTTCCACACTAGTGAATGCCTTTTGGTATACCGGATTGAAGGATCCGCAGGATCAACGGGGGTTTCGAGATGCTCTGATTAGCCTGGGCTATACGGTACGTACAAAAATTTTGAAAGAATATTACGACGATAATTCTGGACGGTATTCACAAAAGGCCAATCTAGATATTGAAATCGTTGTCGATATGTTTAATACGGCTGCCCAATATGATCGGGTGGTCCTATTTAGCGGTGATGGTGATTTTGAACGAGCTATTGAGCTTCTACGCTCTAAAAATACTCATATTACGGTGGTTTCGACTGAGGGTATGATTGCGCGAGAACTGCGTAATGCTACAGATCGCTATATAGATTTGAATTCGGTGAGGCGTTACATAGAAAAGGATTAGCGCTAACGCCCTCGCAGGTGGGGTGCCTTTAAATGGTTTAAATCTGGGCCTAGGGGAATAATACCGCCTGGATTTAAAGGGAATAAATTACCGTAGTAGTCTCGCTTGATGGCGTCGACATTGCAGGTATCGGCAATGTCAGCATGCTGATAAATATCTCGCATATAACCGCTGATATATTCGTAGTCAGCGATGCGACGTTGATTGCACTTAAAGAGACCGTAGTAGGCAACATCAAACCGAATCAAGGTGGTGAATAGTCTTACATCCGCGAGGGTTAATGCATCACCGCACAGATAGCGGTGTTTTTTTAGGGTGTTATCGATCACATTTAAGGTCTCAAATAAATCATTGCATGCCGTTTCATAAGCGGATTGAGTTTGGGCAAAGCCACAGCGGTAGACGCCATTATTTACAGTGGTGTAGATTCGCTCGTTCCAACGATCAATGTCAGCACGTCGCTCAAGAGGATATAGATCTAGGTCGGGGTGGGTGGCCCAGTCATTGAAAGCTGCATTCAAAATCTCGATGATTTCGGCACTCTCATTATTCACAATGGTGTTTGTCTGGCTATCCCATAGAACAGGCACCGTGGCCCGTCCTTGGTAACCTGACTGAGCCTTGCCATAAAATTGAGGCATGGTCCGACAGTCTAAGGAGTCTTGGGGAGAAGGGTGGTCAAAGACCCAATAGCCCTCCTCGCCGGAGGGTGACACAACGGTGATAGGAATGGCGTCATTAAGGCCCTTGAGGGCACGCACAATGAGGGTGCGATGGGCCCAAGGGCAGCCCATGCCCACAATCAGTCGATAGCGCTTAGACCCGGAGGGGAATTTGTCTGAGGGG
>CALHGI010000543.1 GCA_938029995.1 uncultured cyanobacterium
CAGGTATATGGCGGGGGTAGAAATCCATGCCAATTTAACCAGTCAAATTATCAGCGCCGCCCTAGACGGCCGCACCCTGATTCGCACTTGGCCAGAATGGGTTGAAGTGCTTTGGATTTTCCTCTGGGCCACCCTAGGGGCAACGGTTACCTGGCTCCAGCGCAACCCCGGCAAGCGCACCTTTGTACGACAGCTGGCCCTGCTGATGGCCATGGCTTCCAGCCTGGTATTGGGGACCTATGTCCTCTTGCTTACGGGCTGGTGGGTACCTGTGATTCCGCCACTGATGGCCCTGGTGGGGTCAGCGACCGGGGTCAACACCTACCTGGCCCACAGCGCCAGCGAAATTCGTCGCACCTTTAATCGCTACCTGAGCGACCAGATTGTTGCCAATTTATTGGACAATCCTGAAAACTTAAAACTGGGTGGCGAAACCCGCAAAATTACGATTCTCACCTCTGACCTGCGGGGCTTCACGGCCCTTTCAGAGCAGCTCCCCCCGGAAAAGGTGGTCGAGATTTTAAACCTGTACCTGGGCTACATGTCCGACATTATTGATATCTATGACGGCATCATTGATGAATTTATGGGGGATGGCATCCTGGTGATTTTTGGTGCCCTCCAGTTTAAGGACGATGATAATCATCCCGATCGGGCCGTGGCCTGTGCGATCGCAATGCAACAGGCCATGACCCGAGTCAATGCCGCCATGCGCGCCAAGGGCTTTCCCGAACAGGAAATGGGCATTGGCATCAACACAGGCCGAGTGGTGGTCGGCAATATTGGCTCGGAAAAGCGCACCAAATATAGCGTTATCGGTGGTGCCGTCAACCTCACCTTTCGCATCGAGTCCTACACCACCGGCGGCCAAATCTTTGTTTCCGAAGACACCCACCAGGACATGGACAGCCATCGCCTAGCCATCCAAAGCAAAGTGGACGTTTACCCCAAAGGCATTAAGCGCCCCATCACCATTTACGACGTGACCGGTATTGGCGGAGATATTTACAACCTATCCCTGACCAACGAAAACCTATCCCTAAAGCCCCTAACCCAAATAATCTCAGTCGAATACGTCGCCCTCGAAGGCAAACAGGTCGGCATGGAGCACCATCGGGGCAGCCTGCAACAACTCTCGGCCAAAACCGCTCTGCTCCATATTGAGGCCCCTGAGCCCCTGAACCTGCTAACCAACATCAAGCTCGTCATCACCCAGCCGTCAGCCCCAGCCGAAATTGGTGAGGCCGACATCTACGCCAAGGTGCAAAAACCAGGCCCCACGGACCAGGACTATGTGATTACCTTCACCGCCCGCTCGCCTGCGGTGATCACATGGCTCAATGAACAAGTGAATGAACAAGTGGCAGACTAGGCCTAGCTAAGTCCTTTGAGAACACCCAGCGCTTCCTCAACGTGCTTCGTAGGATTGAACTGGGAGTTAAACAAGTGACACACGGTGCCCGACTTGTCGATTACATAGGTCACGCGGCCAGGCAACAACCCAAGGGTGGCAGGCACACCATAGGCCTTACGAACACTAGACCCAGCATCACTCACCAGGGTGAAGGGGAGATTGTGCTTACTGGCAAACTTTTGATGAGAGTCAGGGGAATCGCTACTAATGCCAATTACCTCGGCCCCTAGATCCTGAAAATCTTGGAAGCTATCGCGAAAAGTGCAGGATTCAGTGGTGCAGCCAGGGGTGTCATCCTTGGGGTAAAAGTACAGCACGACAGCTTTTTGCCCCTTAAAGCTAGATAGGGTTACCGACTCTCCTGCCTGGGACTGCAGGGTAAAGTCTGGAGCTGTGTCACCCACTTTAATCGCCATCGTTGTGCGTTCCTTTTAGTACTGGATAAATTATTAACTTTTATTTAGCATACTATTCTAAGAGAAAAATCAGTTTTCTCCCCTGCCCCACCCATCGCCCTCCTTGTCCATCATGCGCATTCTGCTCTGGTTTCGTAATGACCTTCGTCTCCACGATCATGAACCACTGCACCGGGCCCTAGGGCAAAGAGCAGAGATTATTCCCGTCTATTGTTTCGACCCAAGGCAGTTTGGGCGCACAAGCTTTGGGTTTCCCAAAACCGGGGCCTACCGCGCTCAGTTTTTACTAGAGAGTGTGGCAGACCTGCGGGCATCACTACAGACCCACGGCTCGGACCTGGTAGTGCGCCATGGGAAACCAGAAGACGAGGTGGTTGCGATCTCCCAGGCCCTCCAGGTTGATGCCGTCTACTGGCACCAAGAGGCCACCAGCGAAGAACGGGCCATCGATGCAGCCCTAGGGCAACGGCTAACACAGCTCACCATTAGCCACAAAACCTACTGGGGAACCACCCTCTACCACCCAGACGATTTACCTTTTGCCATCCCACAGCTGCCCAAGGTATTCACCTCCTTCCGCAAAAAGGTGGAAAAAAACAGCTCAGTTTGCCCAACCTTTGCCCCCCCAGGGCAGCTTCCCCCATTACCCCAAATTGAGCCAGGTCCGTTGCCCACCCTAGAAGCCCTCGGCCTAAACCAGGCAACCCCTAGCTCAAAAGGGGTTCTAGCCTTTAAAGGTGGTGAAACCGAAGGCCTAAAACGGATGCACCATTACTTTTGGGACGTTGACAAACTCCGCGTCTATAAGCAAACACGCAATGGCATGTTGGGGGCAGACTACTCCTCTAAATTCTCCCCTTGGTTAGCCCTCGGCTGCCTATCTCCCCGTCGCATTTACGAAGAAGTTGGCACCTATGAAGCCGAGCGTGTACGCAATGACTCCACCTACTGGCTAGTGTTTGAGCTACTGTGGCGAGACTTTTTTCGATTTATCTGTGCCAAACACGGCGATACCGTCTTTTACCCCAGCGGGTTGCGGGGGCTCAAAATCGCCTGGAAACAAGACTGGCCCAGGTTTGAACAATGGACCCATGGGGAAACCGGCTATCCGCTGGTGGATGCCAACATGCGAGAGTTAGCAGCAACCGGCTTTATGTCCAATCGGGGCCGTCAAAATGTCGCCAGTTTTCTCACCAAAAATCTCGGCATCGACTGGCGCATGGGGGCAGAATGGTTTGAGTCACTGTTAGTGGACTACGACGTCTGTAGCAACTGGGGCAATTGGAACTACACCGCTGGTGTTGGCAACGATTCCCGAGGCTTTAGGTACTTCAATAT
>CALHGI010000544.1 GCA_938029995.1 uncultured cyanobacterium
GGCCATGTATGGTCTAGTCCAGAGCTCCACGGCAATCTCTCCGGTCTGATGAAAACCCAAATCGACTGGATTCCCCTAACCCTGGGTGCCGTTCGTCCCACCCAAGGGCGTACCCTTGCCGTAATGCAGGTTTCCGGCGGGTCCCAGTCCTTCAACGCTGTCAACTCCATGCGAATTTTAGGCCGCTGGATGCGCATGTTCACCATTCCCAACCAGTCATCCGTAGCCAAAGCCTACCAAGAGTTTCACGAAGATGGAACCATGAAAGAATCCGCCTATCGTGATCGAGTGGTGGACGTCATGGAAGAACTCTACCGATTCACCCTATTACTGCGAGATAAAGTGGATGAACTGACCGACCGTTACAGTGAGCGCAAAGCCACTGCCGCAAAGAAACTAGAAGAAACCACCCAAAAAGCCCTGAGCTAACCAAAAGACTCTTGCCCCAAAGGCAGCTAGTAAGCCAGATTCATCAGAACTTTAACCGATTATAATGAATCGCCCTAAGTTTTCTAGACATTCCAAATTAGAAAATACGTTGCTTTAAAATATGTTATTGACGTTTTGGAGTCATTGACGACTTCTTCAACCATAGATATTTCTTGTTTTCCAAGCTCCCGACTTTGCGCCCAAACTAACCAACATCTAAGATGCAGCTTGGGACATCACAAAAGCGATTTAGCCTCTTCCGTGTTTTTTTGAGTTATCTATACCCACTGAAACAGTGAGGGCATTATGGAAATATCATCCCCATGATGCTTCATCCTAAATTGGCTGTGCCATCACAACGGTTCAATCTTTTATTCCTAACTACTAGAATCTCTCCTACTTTCTTGGCTAACGCCCACAACCCCTTAATTTCAAACATACAACTGATTTTTTCAGCAAAATGAATTTTCTTCTAGCCTTTCTCCTCATCTCTAGTTCTGCCCTGTTAATCCTTTTGATTCGTTATGCCTTAAATTGGCTAGCAACATCATATAAGTATCAACTGTTTGGCAAAATGATTAGCCGTGTGAATACCAATGAGAAAGCCGTAGCCCTGACCTACGATGATGGTCCTAATTCTCCTTACACAGACGACTTGCTGGACGTACTGCAGGAATTTGACGCTAAAGCCACCTTTTTTGCCGTGGGTGAAAGCATTAAAAGTAATCCAGACGTAACCCGCCGCCTGATCGCAGAAGGTCATGAGCTAGGCAATCATTCTTACTCCCACAAACAGTTAGTCAATATAAGCCTTGACACCATCCGTTCAGAAATTCAGAAAACAGACGATGTCATATCTGATCTAGGGTTTAAGGCAAACACACATTTTCGAGCGCCCTATGGGCTAAAGCGGATTAGGCTACCGTGGGAACTGGCCCAGAGAAAGAAGGTCAGTATTCTTTGGGATGTTGATCCAAAGGACTTTGAGAATCCTGGACCAGAGACAATCGCTGACTCCATCGTTCAAAATGTTAAGCCTGGGTCTATTGTGCTTATGCATGATGGAATGCAGGATGGGGATCGTAATCGTTCCCAAACAGTAGCCGCCACCAAGCTGGCATTACAACAGCTACAGCAAGAAGGCTATCAATTCAAAACAATTTCTGAACTCATGGCCCTCGAGGCCTAAAGCAAGCTATAGCTTGGCGCACCACATAGTTCAAAATCGATTAACGCTTTAGATGGCAGGCACAGCCAACCGCTGAATGTGCCCCCTCCCTGGAGGTATTCATTCGGCGGTTGGCTGTGCTTTACCCCAGCAAGCGTCTAAACATTAGGCCCCACTTGCTTCTTTGCAAGTGGGGCCTAGAAATATCGTTTTCACCCGTGGGTTATCAGCTTATCCTTTCAAAGCATTATCCAACCTTCGCGGACTCTCTATCCAAAACTGTCGGATAGATATCATCGACGATTTTACGAGTTTTCGTATCCCATGTAAATTCCCTTGCCCGTTGAAGAGCGTTATAGGCCATATCCTGTCGCAGAAGATGGTCATTAACCAACTGAGCAATATAGACAGACATTTTGTTAACCACAAATTCCCGAGAAATAGGGCTAATCTTAAAGCCTGTCTTCTCTGTCACATATTCCCCAATGCCACCATTATCAACCACAATGCAAGGTAAAGCGTTCGCCATAGCTTCCAACACTACCGCTCCACCAAATTCACGGACGGAGGGGAAACAGAAAACA
Source organism: uncultured cyanobacterium (assembly GCA_938029995.1). GTDB lineage: Bacteria > Cyanobacteriota > Cyanobacteriia > Phormidesmidales > Phormidesmidaceae > Leptothoe. The sequence goes on from CALHGI010000544.1 coordinate 2,182, forward strand.
TCAGAGTTCTGATAGTACTCCAGAGTCTGCCACTGCTCAACATAGCCAGTGAAGTGAACACACTCCTCGAGCTTAAGTTGCTTTACCTGATTCTCTAAACTTGCTTCCTCAGAACCTTTGCCAACAACCGTCAAATGAATTTTCTCTTTTACAGAAGCATCTAGTCTATCAATGGCATCCAAAATCATATCAGCCCCCTTATAGGGAACCAGCCGACCTACATAGAGCAACTTAACTTTGTTATCCACTGAGGCTTCAGTTGACTTTTTGTTTTGAGCAAAATCTTCCTCAGTTCTCACAAATGAACTGGTGATACCATTCTCATAGAAAAGTTCTATCTGATTATCTCGGGTTTTAGGGAATAGTTCTCTAATTAGGCCCAAAGTGTAGCTTGACCCTGCCAGAATATAGTCAGCTTTTTTATAGGTCTCTCGATACCCAGGAATAATGGAACGACCAACAGCACGAAGAAAATTAAAATAGGAGTACTCTCGACGGCCAAGGGCTTTAAAGCCATCAGGAAAAGGAACACCGCCATTCACTGGCCCCAAAATAAAGGGCGTTTTTTTACATGCCTGAAGAGTTTTCACAGGATACCGTGGCATCATCGGGGTGATGGCATGGACTAAATCATAGTCACTGGAGCCAATAGCATCTTTAAAACGACTATGAACTTCTCGGTTGAATCCCCAGTAAACCGGATACGTGAACGCATTGCGTAGGGGCCAAATGATTTGCCCCTTGTAAAGACTCAAACGCTCACCTAATCGCTCAAGTTTTTTAATAACCGCACTATCTTCAATGTAGATGATATCTGCATCTGGATGTATCTTTTCCAGTTCTTCCTTGTTGCGCTCATGGGTCACCAATGTCGCATCAACAAATCGACTAATGCCCGCATATAAATGGTAGCCCTCAAGGGGAACTGAGTTCCACGCAGGATTACATTGTTCAATAATTAGTAGTACTTTCAGTTTATTCATACTCATCGTTTAGGCAGTCCTAAAAATTTAGAAAAAATATTGAATCATACAGAACCTTTAGGAGGCATTTAAAATTCTTAGCTGGGGGCATGCAAAAAATGTATCTCTCCTGCCATGGGCTTTTCCCCCTCAAACTTTACTGCACTGGCGTTATATTATCCTTATCTAAATAAGTTTTTTTTCAAAACACCCATAATACTTTTAGGAAAATAGAAAAATAGATAAAATTCGGGAAAGAGTAGGAACTATTATCTCTAATCCTCTTGTATATTAAATCTTATAAGCATTTCTATAATAACTAGATAAATCAGATGAATGCCAAAATTAAGTAATAAGGCCTACGGTAGAATACCTTCATTTTAGAGTCGATACATCCATTGACTTTAAATACTCGTATCAGTACTGACTACGGGGAATTGACGCAGG
>CALHGI010000545.1 GCA_938029995.1 uncultured cyanobacterium
ACCCCTAACCCTTATCCCACCGAATTAATCGCATTAACGGCACCAACCCCAACGACGTCAACGGGATGATGATGGCCGTTGCTCGTTTGGATGCGCTCAATATTCAGTCGGTAACCCACATTACGAACGGTTTGGATCACATTGGGCTGACGCGGATCAACCTCGATTTTTTTACGCAGTGACAAAACGTGGGTATCAACGGTGCGCGGATTATCAATGGCATCGGGCCAAGCCCGTCTCAATAAGTCGGCCCGACTCAAGGGCGAACCTTCAGCCTGGGTCAGCACATAAATCAGGCTAAATTCCTGGGGGGTTAGATCAATAAACTGCTCTTTGAACCTGACCCGACGCTGCACTAAGTCAATATTCAGATCGCCGTAGGTGAGGGAAACCGGGGCCGTTATCTTCCGATTACGACGGGTTAGCGCCTCGACCCGAGCCAAAAATTCTTGCATGCCAAAGGGCTTTTTCAAATAATCATCAGCCCCCGCTCGCAGGCCCGCCACCACATCGTGCTCCCCCGATTTAGCCGAGAGAATCATCACTAGCGGCCGCCCCCGCTGCTGTAGCCACTGGCAAAGATCCAACCCACTACCATCCGCCAGCTCGGTTTCCATAATCACCAGGCTCGGTTGGACTGTTTGAAACGTTTCCTTTGCTCGGGTGATATCAGCCGATTGGTTGACGCGATAACCGGCCTGCTGAAGATGCCAACTCAGTAGCGATCGCAGGTGGGGATTACCCTCAATAATTTGAATACACGTAGAGGCCACAGCTAACTTCAAGAAGCCTAGGCTTCATTAACAATCACGTAGAACAGTATCAAAGACCTTAAGAATATTTTGTAGTTGCGGCTACGGGGAATCTATCCGTATTTGTATATGAGCATTGTGTAGATTACTATGGTGGCAAGTACATAGTTACCACCTAGACCCGTAAACCCACTAGGTGAAGCCTATACATTTGCAAAAGAAAATGTAATTACCCTTAGTTAAGCTGATAAAATCTTAGAAAGAGTGCTGAAAAAACAAAAAAAGTTTACATAAATACCAAAAATTGAAAGTTGGTATTCACTGTATCTACCCTTCAATTCTCGTTTCTACCCCTGTTAATTGATCACTACTTCTCCCAACATGCTCCTGCCCCCTCCAGGTAAATGTTGGATATTTAGCAGAAGCCGCCCCGTAAACCCACCATTATTTGATTACCCCTTAGCGATAGCAGATTGGTCCCGAGTGATCGGTATAGAGGAGATCCAAACACCATGCTTCAAGACGCAAAATCAATTCGCTATTACCAGAGAATTACAGACGCCCTAGTGGATCAATGGAACCGTGGATATCGTTCCGATGACCTAAGGCGCTATGTTGCAGGCTACCTGGCGGCCCTCCGCCATGGGGATGCCCTAGAGCCCTACCTGATCCACCGCCTGGAAGACGAAGTCAATCGATTTATGTTTGACACCTCAAACTTCGCCACCGCCCAGCCGCAACCCGAACCCGATTACCGCTAAACCACTTTAGGTGGCTGTAAATTAAAGCCCTGGGGATATTCATAAAGAATATCCCCAGGGCTTTAATGATTGATGATAAATAGTCCCTTAAGCGAACTTACACCTAAGATGCTAAGGCTACTTCAACCATTTCTTGGAGCTTACCGTTCTGGTAAAGCTCAATCATAATGTCCGAGCCGCCGATAAACTCCCCACTGATATAAACCTGGGGAATCGTTGGCCAGTTGGAATATTCCTTGATGCCCTGACGGATGTCCTGGTCCGCTAGGACGTCCACGGTTTCGTAGGAAGCCCCTAGGGAGTTGAGAATCTGAGCCACATTGTTAGAAAAACCACACTGGGGCATTAATTTGGTGCCCTTCATGAACACAAGAATTTTGTTGGATGTGACTAAGCCGTCGATTTTTTCTTTAACTTCTGGAGACATGACTGCGGTACTCAATGATTGGGATGTATGTGTGCCATTACCACGGTCAGAGGATGGACCTGCCTATGGTAATCACGCAATGATTTTATCGGACCTTCCGCTGATCGGACCCTCTGCCCGGCGACATTAAGTCTGCTGGGCCCACTCGTCAGGGGTGAAGGTTTTGAGGGTGAGCGCATGGAGATCGCCAGATGCCATGGCCGCGTTGACACTGCCGTAAACCAGCTGATGCTGCTTAACGAGGTTAAGCCCCTCAAACGATGTGGACACAATCGTAGCCTGATAATGATCTTGGGTGCCCGTTAGGTCCTGGACGATCACCTTAGCATCGGGCATTTTAGCTTTAATCAGTTGCTCTACTTGGTTTGCAGGAATCATAGGATTAGGGTTCAACGGTGGTGGTTGCTGTTTCCTCTGTCTCATCATAGGGCTGCGCCACAAACCCAATTTCGAGCAGCTGGTCGTAAGCCTGTTTGCCCAAGTCGCGGGTGGGATTTTGACTACCCAACACTTCCACCAATAGGGGAATTGCAAAGGTGGGTTGCTGTTGCGCCTGATAGGCTAGGGCGAGGCGTAATGTGGCTTGGTCCCTAAGTTCAGCAGCTTCCAACGCTTTTTGACGCATCTCGTTACTAACGCGACTGTCAATGCCCGTAAACGTAGTGAATAGGGTTTGGTAGTAGCTGGATGATGTGTTTAAGGTTTCCCGCGCATCTTTCAACCGATTCACCGCTGTGCCGTAGTCGGCGGCAGCATAGGCTCCCTCGGCATCTGCCATCAACAGTTCAGCCGCCCTAATGCCCGTGGGGCTATCGCCTTGGTTTAGGGGCCGAGCCACGTTAGTCACCGCCGCACTAGGATCTTCAGACCCCGTACGACGATAGGGACGGCTGACAAAGCCCAATTCAAATAGCTGTTGGTAAGAATCTAACCCCAAATCACGAGCCGGTCCCTGACTTTGGACAACTTCCACCAAGAGCGGAACAGCCAATTCAGCGTTACCCTGGGCGCGATAGATTAAAGCCTGACGCAGGGTAGCCAGGTCACGCATTTGGGCCGCATCCCGAGCGTTGGTACGTAAATTGCCACTAATGTCAGCATCAATGCCTGTGAAGGCTGCAGCGATTTCCTGGTAACTGGTGGAGGTTTGGTTTAGATTTTCCCTAGCTGCCTGCAATTTGCGGATGGCCAAGTCATAATCTTGAGCATCAATGGCCGTTTCTGCCTCTGCCAGTAGGCTCTCTCCAGCAACCAGTCCTAGACCATCCAGGTTTAGTTGGGCTAAAAGGGTGGGCTGCTGTAGTACCGTTTCAGTAGCGGTCTCTGCGGCTGAGGCTGGGGTAGACAGTAGCGCCAAGCTAGCAGCTGCGCCCAAAAAAGAGAACATACTTGGTTGAATAATGCGGAACAAGGAAACCATGGAGCCAACTAAATGGATGACAAGGCTGGATAACAAAGCGTAACGATTTGCCCAGTGGCAACGCTTTAGTTCTCAAACCCTAATATATCGTTACAGAGACTATCAGTACACATGCTTTAGATTTTCAGGCATTGTGCCTATTGTCAAAGTGGATGTTACCCGTGAAATACCTGAAATGATTGTCGGAGAAAGCATACAGGGAGTCAGCCCTGGCCAGACAGGATTAATTTTGCAGCGTGGTGGAGAGGAGCTGCGGGTCCATAAGGTTCCCGATTGGTTGACGGTTCGGTTTGAGGACCTGACCCAGCAGGAGGCCCGGATTGATCGCCTTAAGGCCCGCTGGCATCCCCTGGCTGTGAAATCGGTGGCCAGGGGACAGCTGGTGGCTTTCAAGGTCCGCCGGCACCAACTGGAACCCTTTCTGAAACAGGCCCGACAAATAGATAGCGTCAAGTTTGCCAGCCATGTGTATGAACTGGCCGCTAGCCCCG
>CALHGI010000546.1 GCA_938029995.1 uncultured cyanobacterium
CCCCCGCACCTATTTGCCAGACGTGGCAATGACGCTGATAAACCTAAGTATTTTTTATTTGCAGGCAAAACCTGCCCCCAAAAAATCTGTGGCTATGGCTTTAGAGGCGTTGGACTGTCTTCAAGACTTTCGACAAATTCCCAGCCTGAATGACTATGCAAAGATTGCCTATCAGGTTTTAGAGGCCAACGGAGTGGATCACGCAGGTAAACCTCTGCCTACAGAAGACTAGCGCGGTTTACAAACTGAGCGCCTGACGAAACTCATGTGAGGCATCTAACCGAGATGTTTGGCCAATTAAAACTTTGAGGACTATGGATCTTATTAATTTCTCTGCCCTTAGTTAGGAGCCCCCACCAACCACCGCATGGGTAAAGCTGTCATTCGATCAGCGATGTTATCATCCAAATCAACAACAGCATTTATTTCGCGGCCCAAGTACCGTGGAAGCCAAATGGAATAATTTCAGGAAGTTCCAGAACACATGCAGGTCCAGCTTCTAGATTATCCGCTAACAAAATCTGGAGCGTACTTTGATCTTTATTACCATCAAAAACTAGAGTCAGAATCCAACCAGAGCCCTCAGCCCTCAGCCCATAGATAGGTTCGATGGGATAACAACCCTTAGCCGACTAGCCCTACCACCGTCCGAATATAAACAACCGATGCCACCAAAACATTCTTTGTTTTTAGTTATTCTTTCAAACTCCTTAGGTCCAACGCATCCCGTAGCCCATCCCCCAGCAAGTTAAAACACAGCACCGTAATCAAAATCAACGCTGCCGACAACCAAACCAACCAAAGATACATCGCTACTTATCTGTCTTTGGGTCAGCCAATATAGCCAGGAAAGCCTGTGGAAGCATTGCAGGAACTGAGGAATCTACAAAGTCTGATGTGTTGCGGGTTACGATAGCGTCTACATTAGCTGCATGAGCAGCTGCCACTGTCACAGCATCCTCAAAATCACGAACAGAACTTCGTAAAGCATCCCGAATAACCGAGTCTGTCACACTAGCGATCTGAAGCCTTTCTAATAAAACCGATAAGAGTTCACGAGCTTTCTGACTGCCAGTCTGCCGTCGCAAAATATAAAAGATATTGGTAATAGCATGGCCCGATACGTACGCTTCTATTTGTGGTTGAGTAACCATATTGAGAGCCTGGGCTGATGCTGCAAAAAATGGTTGCCGCTGAGCTAGCACATCCAGCAGTACATCACTATCTAACAAAACCTTCAACTATATTTTCCCTCCAGATAGTCTACGTAGGAGTTAGTAATATCTTCCGGAGTAAGTTGTATAACCCCTACCAAGCGTTGGGTCCAGTTATCTAAGCCCAGGATTGGCTCTGTTTTAGATAAAGAAGCTGTAGGCGTTTGAATTGGATGGGTTTCCTGCTGAATAGATGCCAACAGAGCTTGGACCAAATACCAGCGCTGATCGACAGACAAGTGTAATGCTTGACTTTGTAACTCTTGCCAGGTCATCGTCATACTCCTACGACATAGGGGGTACCGGGTGCGATTAACTCTAGAATAGCGTGCCCACTATTCTTCTAAAACCTGAATGCAATGCTGGCCCGTCAATAGTGTTGTCATAATAAGCAAGCCGAATACCCGGAGACTCAGCAAACCCTGAACGAATCAGCTGAAACTTTGCCCAGCTAATGCCGGAATACACAATCTGCTGATCTTTAGATATCGATATACGGGAAATCGCTTGCGTCATGTTTAGACTGGTCCAATATCCTGCCCTTATGGTAGCTGATCCTATTGCCCATGGTGTAGGAGCAGTCTTTCTGTTCGTCTTATCCTCTAGCACTTATTTCGATGCCCAGGTACCATGGAAACCAAAGGGAATAATTTCAGGCAGTTCCAAAACACAAACGGGGCCAGCGTCCAGATTATCGGCGGGCAAAATCTGGAAAGTGCTTTGATCTTCATTACCATCAAACACTAAGGTCAGAATCCAGCCAGAGCCCTCGTCGCTGGGCACATAGACAGGTTCGGAGGGATAACAACCCTTAGCAAAAGTTAGTTGACTAACCCGGCCACCGTCCGAATGTAAACAACCGATACCATCAAAATATTCTTCGTTTTTAGGTTGGGATTTATAACAAAAAAACAGATCGCCAGGGCGCTGTCCCACATCCTGGGGAGCTACGGTGGGAAACTCGCATTCAAGGTCTAGCCGGGGCTGGTTAGATAGGACCTTGCCCGAGGTGGCATCTAACATCAGCTGAAATAACCGGACTGAAACCGGGGTTTTAGGATATCCCGTCACAAATTCCTTCAGCCATTGATTCGTATCAAAGTTGTTGTAGCGCACATAGTCAATCACCACCGCGCCATCCGTCGCCTGATAGCCGTTGCCAAAATGCCACTGAAACCAAGGCTCGGTTTCAAAGCGAGAGACTTCTTTTAGACTATGGCGATCCACCACAATAATTTGCGTACCATGGCGGGGCTGCCACCCCATGGCATCACTAAAGCCCTTATTTTGCAACAAAATTGGCCATAGGGATAACACCACCGGGGGAACCAAGAAAACAAGATAGGGACCCGCCAGGACAAAGTCATGGACCAGGGTGGTGCGGGGCAAAGGAATCTGACCCTGTTGGCGGATCTGACCGGTGGCATCACTGCGGTAAAGCTGGATGTAGTTGCGCCGACCCAATACCACCCCAAAGTTATATAGGTCCCCCGTGGAGGGCTCCCGCTTGGGATGGGCCGAATAGGGCTGACGTGCCTGGAGGGTGCCCAGGTCATCTAAGCCGATGGTGTCTAGGGTCTCTGGATCTAAGGCGTGGGGGTTGCCCGCTTCCCAAAGGGCTAGCAGTTTATTGGGTAGGGCCAGCACAGAGGTGTTGGCGGCATTTTTCGGCTGGGTGCCTAACCGTTGCCAAAATGGCCCAGCGGCGGGTTTGCCATAGCCAGGGTAGAGATAGCGGTTGGCGGCTGTTTCTGCTTGGAAACCCTGGGTTTGCACATAGCGATATAGCCCCGTGGCCCCAGCCTCAGAGAAATGAACCGCCAGGATGCCGCCGTCGCCGTCAAACCAATGGTCTACGGTCTGTCCCGCCCGCCCTAGCTGCCCGGCACCGTTGCGGTATAGGCTGCCGCGCAGATCTGCGGGGATTTTTCCTGTGAGTACGGTTAGGGGAGTGGGGCCAAATTCGATCGTGGGGGTTGCGATCGCACGAGACCACAGCGGCTTTCCTTGGCTAAATGCATCACGCGCTTGGGTTAGGGATGGCATCACATCTGTTGGGGCAAACATCTACCAGTATAAATAGCCCCAGTCCCGATGCCCTAGACCAGGGGCACGCCATGACACCCGGCCCCACCATCTGAACCAACCCACAGGCGCGCTGTCAGCCCAGGGCCAACGCTGTTTTCATGCACTTAGTTAACAGATGGTTGCAGTAGCCCATCATCTCCAATACAGATGAAAAGCGATGCTTTAACACATGGCCATGGTCCGCCCAAATCACAATGGTCACCAATCCAAGAAACACACGCTGGCCACCCCAACGGAGAGCATCAACCAGCGGAGTAAATGAAGTCATATGCTCACAGTGAAACTGGATATGGATAGTCTCATCCTGCAAAATACGCTCAAACAGTTTTTTCGCCTGGGGATCTTGACTGGCGCGGGCAATGGATGAATAGTAGGCAATGGCAACAATCTCCGCCATTAGCAATAGCGACAGCATCATCTCTGGCCCCACCCATTTTCGCAAATGGCGAAAGATACTGTCAGTCCATTGCTTTGTCAGGGTACCAGCACCATTGGCATGGAGCACCCGGCTCAAATAGTCCGCATGGCGCTGTTCTTCCCCAATAAATTGTCGAATCGCCATGACATAGTCCGGCGCATCATGGCGGGCTGCATATTCCTTAGCAATGGTCATCAGACGTTTGCCCTCAGACTGTTCCGTCAGTTGAAACGCCTGAATCGACTTAATAAACTCAGGCTCTAGTCGCACTGTAGACTCATCAAAACTGGTGGAAAACTGTTGCCATTGCTGGGTATTACGGGCAAATATACGCCCCCAGTCCTTGGTTAATCGAACAGCTGACGCGGGAAAAGTCGTGGCAGTCATAGGAACATCCAATGGAGTGAGATGTAGACTTCAGATCAACAAGTTCTGTTTTCCCAAGGAATGATCATGTCTTCATCGAGACTTTAGATAGAGATTTCCTAAGGCTAAATCAACCCGGGCACCCTAGCCCCGGCAGCCAGGGAACACAGCGGATCA
>CALHGI010000547.1 GCA_938029995.1 uncultured cyanobacterium
AGTGCATCTAGGATGTTTGACTTGCCCGAGCCATTCGGCCCAGAAATAACGGTAAACCCCTGGAGCAGAGGAACCTGAGTCGTCCCTCCAAAAGACTTAAAATGGGATAGTTCAACTCGCTTTACATGCACAGAGCAGCCGCACCCGAACTAGTGCGTACAAGTGTACTTAGACCATAGCATTGGTATTCCATTCACAGCCAGTGTCAATGCTATTAACATCTGCGCAGAATAAATGGTTGTGCCCTAAACCGTAAACCGTCATGGGGCAAACTGAGCTACTGGTAGGATTCTCGTCCCGCCATCGGCTGCGCACCCTATTTATTTCGCCAGACTTCAGTTTGCCAGATTTTGTTGAAAGCGCAACCTCTCCTTATCCAATCTGCAGAATTGGCGGGTATTGGCCTTGAACTGGGGGAGCTGCCCATGCTGATTCTGATGCAGACACCTTAAAGATCGGCGTAAAATGGGACTATCGACGACAAAGGCCCAATGCGCCTCGTGTCAGCGTATATTTAGTGCCTTTTCTGAAACCTTTGCCCTGTGACCTCCACCGTTTTTTCCAAGCTATCGCAACCGGTTATTTTAGGCTTCGATCCAGGTCGTTACAAATGTGGCTTAGCCATTGTGGGCGTGGATCGTACGTTGTGTTATCACGAGGTCATCCTGGTGGAAAATGTGGTTGATCACATTGAATCCCTACGCCAAACCTATCCCATTTCTCTGATTGTGATGGGTGATCAGACCGGAGCACAGCTCTGGAAACAGGAGCTGTCGCGTTTGCAGGAGGGGCCGAATGTGATTTTGGTGGATGAGCGTTACAGCAGTTTGGAGGCTCGCGATCGCTACTGGGAAATGTTTCCCCCCAAGGGGCTCAATCGTCTGTTGCCCCAGCGTATTCGCAGCATTCCCCGACCCATTGATGACATTGTGGCCATTTTGCTGATCGAACGTTATCTCAATAAGCTCACCGAGGTGCAAATTTAGGTCAGACCTGGCGGTTAAGTGCAGCCGAGGGCTGGAATGAACGGATGGGGCCCTTAAAACGTCACGGCTGAGCTTTGGAACATCAGCCAAGACAGGAAAAAATTGGTGATAAAAATTGCCAGGAGTGCCGTGACCACTGCGGTGGTGGTAGATTGACCGACCCCTTTTGCCCCGCCGGTTGTGGTCAGGCCCCAGCTAGAGCCAATGATGGCGATCAGGCCGCCAAACACCAAGGCCTTGATCATGGCACTGACGAGGTCCCACACACCCATAAAGACTCGGGCTGAGTCTAGGAAAACACTTTGGGAAATGTTGAACATGGTGGTTGTAATAACCAGCCCTCCGGTCATACCGGTAATAAATGACAGAATGGTTAGCAGGGGCAGCATCAGGGCGCAGGCCAGCACCCTAGGGATAACCAGGTAATCCACCGGATCAGTTTTGAGCAGCTGTAGGGCATCAATTTGTTCGGTCACCTGCATGGTGCCAATTTCTGCTGCAAAGGCAGACCCCACCCGACCGGCAATGATGACGGCGGTGAGGACGGGAGCTAGTTCCCTGGCTAAGGTGAGGGCTAGCACTCCACCCACGGCCGTGGTGGCTCCAAAGTTAATAAATTCGCGGGTGACCTGAATGGTGAACACCATGCCGACAAAGCTGGCGGTCACCAGGGTAATGAGTAAAGACTCTGGCCCCACGGCAGCCATTTGCTCGATGGTGTTACGGCGATGTAGAGGCCGGGTAACCAAATGAACAATCACTTGGCCGCCGAGGAGAATTGCCGCCAATAGACGCTGTCCCCACCTGGCTAGGCTGGATGTGGAAAATGAGCCGAACAAGGCAAACAACTCCGTTAGTTATGGGGGCAACGTATCCTAATAGTTGCAAATTATTCTAATCGGTTAAGCAAAAGATTAAGCTCAGGTTCTAAATGCTCTGTAGTTTTATGAAAATTTAAGATTTCTCAAGCTGGCGTTTATTGGCAGCGATAGCCCCTATGGTTGAGTTGGTTTCTTGCACCCTTGTAGGGTGTGGTGGGAGTTAAAGATGGGCTTGCAGCTATTTATATCGTTGGTGCTGACGTCGGGGATTTGTTTCCTCTTTCCCGCAGTGATGTTGACCTTAGTCTTAGGGGCTCTGACCTTGGGTTCATGGTCGCCTTTGGCCGCCATCAGCACCCTAGGAAAAGATCGCTTGGTGGATTTTTTGGTGACGTTTGGGGCCGGTGATGTGTGGCAGGGTGTGGTGAGTATCTGCCTGACCTTAAGTATTGTCGGTGGCTTGTTTGAGATGTTTGCGTTCTATAAATACACGTATCTAAAATCTACTTAACAAAGTCTGTTTATCTTAGGACTGGACGGGTTTTAGGAGTCATGGCGCTACGGATTGGCTCTGTATATAGTCCGCTTTTGGGGGAAGAGCCCGTTTTAGGGGCATAAATAATCAGTGATGTTGAGTGATATCTAGTGATTTCACGGAATTCTCATTATTTGATCGACACAATCTATAAAAAACTATTTATGCTGGTAACGGTATTTTGCGCTGAGGTGCTATGGGCGTAATTCCGTTGGCAAGGGCAAGGGCGGTATTTGTGTTGGCAGTCATTTCATGGGTGCTGTCGTTGTGGCTGGGGCTGGCTGAACCGGCTTGGGCTCAGTCGGTTGATGGGGGGCTGTCGGTGCCTCGGGTGGCTGATAAAATCGCGGAAAATTCTATTCAGCCTTACATTGACCGGGTGGCCAATAACGTTAGCGAGTTCACCCTTGATAACGGCATGAAGTTTATTGTGCTGGAGCGTCACCAGGCTCCGGTGGTGTCCATGATGCTCTATGCCAAAGTGGGGGCTGTGAATGAGGCGGACGGCCATACGGGGGTTGCCCATTACCTGGAGCATTTGGCTTTTAAGGGTACGACGACCATTGGCACTCAGGATTACCAGGCGGAGGCACCCCTGCTGCAAGAGATGGATGGGGTGTTTGATCAGCTAATGGCCGCTGAGAAGGCTGGGGATGAGCAGCAGGCGGTGGCGTTGCGATCGCAGTTTGAAGCCCTCCAATCCCAAGCCTCAGATTACGTCGAACAAAATAAGTTTGGTCAAATTATTGAGCAGTCTGGTGGTCGAGGGCTGAACGCCACCACCTCCGCCGATGCCACTCGATATTTCTACAGCTTGCCCTCCAATAAATTAGAGCTGTGGATGTCCTTGGAGTCAGCGCGTTTTCTCGATCCAGTTTTCCGCGAGTTTTACAAAGAAAAAGAAGTCATCCTTGAAGAGCGCCGCATGCGCGTAGATAACTCCCCCATTGGGCAAGTTATTGAAAAGTTCTTAGAAGTTGCCTTTGACAAACATCCCTACCGTCGACCGGTCATTGGCTATCAGGATGATTTGCGCACGGCCACCCGGGAAGACATCGCCCAATTTTTTGATGCCTATTATGGGCCCAGTAACTTAATTGCCGCCGTGGTTGGTGATGTGGACCCGGCTAGTGTTGAAGCGTTGGCCCAAGCTTACTTTGGTCGTTCCAAGGCCCGGAGCTTGCCCCCGGAGGTCACCATTCAAGAACCCACTCAACGGGCAGAAAAGTCTTTTGAAATGACCTTGCCCAGTCAGCCTTGGTACTTAGAAGGGTTTCACCGTCCTGGCATTAACCATCCTGACCACATGGTCTATTCCATGATTGAGAGCATTTTGGTGGGTGGACGTACCTCGCGCATGTACCAAGACATGGTGGAGCAATCCCAAGTTTCCCTGAATATAGGAAGTGCCAATGGGTTTCCTGGCGATCGATACGGCAATATCTTGTTGCTATATGGCCTGACAGCCCCTGGCCACACCGTTGAGGAAATGGCTGAACGGATGGATGTTTTACTGACTGAGCTGAAGGAAGAGCCCGTCACCCCTGAAGAACTGCAGCGGGTAAAAACCCAGGCCAGGGCATCCATGCTTCGGAGCCTGGATTCTAACTCAGGGATGGCTAGCTTGTTGACTGAGTATGAAGCTAAAACCGATGATTGGCGTAATGTCTTTGAACAGCTAAAGGCCATCGAAAAGGTGACGGCTGAAGATGTTCAGCGGGTGGCTCAGGAAACCTTTATTCCGAGCAATCGCACGGTTGGTAAACTGCTATCGGCAGAATCATAGCTGTTGATGGTGTCCGTGATACACGCCTCTTGCCCCATGGGCCGTGCCTATCTTTCCAATGTCTGTTGTTTTCGCCCATTTTTCGGTGGGCACAGCCCAACTTCCTAAATCTCCTATGTTCTGGTTTTCCAAACGTCGTCTGACCGCAGGTTTTGTTTTAGCCATGGCCACCCTTGGCTTGGTCCTCACCTTGGGGTGGAGTAAGCCTGCCAATGCCGTAACCGCCAGCGATTATAACGATTTGGAGTTTGCCCCCCTAGGGGAAATTCAAATTCCTGAGTTTGAGCGCTACGAGTTGCCCAACGGCATGGTGGTGTACCTGATGGAAAAACACGACTTACCTTTGATTAGCGGCTCGGCCACATTCAAGGCCGGTGAGTTTATGGAGCCCCCAGGCAAAGTGGGGCTGGCGGGCATGGTGGGGGAAGCCATGCGCAGTGGTGGGACTGCCAGCTACACTCCCGACGAGCTCAATCAGTTTCTAGAGCAGCGGGCGGCGTCGGTGGAAACGAGCCTTGGGGCCACCAGTGGCAGCGCTAGCTTTAGTGCTCTGAGTGAAGATTTGACGGATGTATTTTCGATTTTCGCTGAGGTTATTCAGCAGCCCGCCTTTGACGCCGAGAAAATTGACCTCATTAAAAGCCAATATCGTGGCAGCATTGCCCGGCGCAATGACAACCCGGATGATGTCACCACCCGTGAGTTTCGCAAGCTGATTTACGGTGATGAAAGTCCCTTTGCTCGTATGGTCGAATACAGTGATGTCGATAATATTTCACGGGATGACATCACGGACTTTTACCAGGCCGCAATTCAGCCCAGGGGAACGATTTTAGGTATCAGTGGTGATTTCGACTCTGGTCAGATGAAGGCGCTGATAGCAGAGTTTTTCTCTGATTGGTCCCCCGCGGCCATGGCGAAGGCGAATGTGAGGTTGCCCCAGGTGCGGCAGAACACCCATGGTCTGTATGTGGTAGATCAGCCCCAGCTCACTCAAAGCTATATTCACATCGGTCATTTGGGGGGGCGACTAGATAACCCCGACCATGCTCCCATGGTGGTGTTGAATGAGGTGCTCAATGGGTTTGGGGGGCGGCTATTTAACGATATTCGTTCGCGCCAGGGTCTGGCCTATGTGGTCTATGCCTTCTGGAGTCCTCGCTACGATCATCCGGGCTTGTTTATTGGCGGTGGTCAGACCCGATCTGAGGCGACGGTGCCGTTTATCGAAACGATGTACAAAGAAATCCAGCGGGTGCGTGAGGAGCCCATCACGGCTGAGGAGTTGCAATATGCAAAAGACGCGGTGCTCAATAGTTTTGTGTTTAACTTTGCGACTCCAGAGCAAACCCTGTCGCGGTTGATTCGTTATGAGTATTACGGTTATCCGTCAGATTTTGTTTTTAAGTTTCAAAAGGCTGTGGAGTCTACCACGGTGGAACAGGTGCTAAAAGCTGCCCAGCGTAACTTGAAGCCTAAGGACTTGGTGACCATTGTGGTGGGTAATATTGATGCTATTGAGCCTGCCCTAGGCACCTTAGCGGAAGAGGTGAAAATTACCCCCATAGACATTACTATTCCTGAGCCAGCTGTGTAAAAGGCTGGGACATCGATGGTTTAGGTGGGTTGAATGGTGTGAAGCATCGCACTTGGTCCGACCTATGCGCCCCTAGCCATCGAAACCTTGATTTCTTAACCCACTAGCAGATCTTCTTCTGGGTAGTGAATAGTGCTGGGCTTGGGGTCGCCTAATAGGGCCGACATCAGTAGTAAAATGCCTACCCGGCCAATGTACATGGTGCCAATAATGATGACTTGGCCCAGGGTGGATAATTCTGAGGTGATGCCCGTGGATAGGCCCACGGTGGCAAAGGCAGAGACCGTCTCAAATAGGAGTTCGATAAACTCAATGCCTGGGTCTGTGAGGGATAGCAAAATAGTCACCATCACCACTGTCATGCCAGAGGCAACGACTACGCCAACGGCTTTTAAAACCCGTTTATCGGGGATTTCTCGTTGGTAGGCTAGGACTTCGTCTTCCCCTTTGAGGACTGTGCGGGTGCAGTTGAGCAAAATTCTGACGGTGGTGGTTTTAATGCCGCCGCCGGTACTGCCGGGACTGGCGCCGATAAACATCAGTGCGATCGCAATAAATAACGAACTGGTTTCCATCGCTCCGATGTCAATGGAGTTAAACCCAGCCGTTCGCATAATGACCGACTGAAACCCGGCCTCCAGGAGTTTCATATTTAAAGGTTCAGGTCCTAGGGTGTCCGGGTTGAAAAACTCTACGGCAAAAAAGGCCAGGGTGCCCAGGCCTAAAAGTACTAGGGAAGTGCTGGTGACGACCTTGAAGTGGAGCGAAAAGACCTGATGTTTTCGCTGGCGACGGATGCGATCGCGCACCCAGATAAACATCTCCATAATCACCTGGTAACCAATGCCGCCCATAATCACTAAGGCCGCAATCACCCCATTCACCCAAGGGGACCGCGCATACTGCACCAAACTATCTGAAAAGAGACTAAACCCAGCATTGTTAAACGCGCTAATGCTATGGAACACCGATAGCCATAGACTTTGACCTGAGCCATAATCAGCCGCAAACCGGGGCATAAGCAAAAACGCACCGCTGAGTTCAAAAATCATCGTCATGGCAATGATGGATTTGATCAACGATGCCGCCGATGACATTTCCGTTGTATCCAACGATTGCTGAATGGCTAGTCGATCCTTAAGCCCTAAGCGTCTGCCCAAGAGTAAGAGCAGTAATGTGGTGGCCGTCATATAGCCCAGGCCGCCTAGCTGGATCAACAGCAAAATAATGCCCTGCCCCAGGGGCGAAAAATACGACCCCGTATCCACCACAATTAAACCGGTGACACAGACGGCCGATGTTGCCGTAAAGAGAGCCACAATGGGGCTATTCCACTCACCGCTAGCCGTTGCAAAGGGCAGCATCAGTAATATTGTGCCGACGGTAATGACCGTTACAAACCCAATACATACAGTCCTTGAAACGGTCATCAGTGTTCTACTCGCATAGTCTTATTCCAGCATGGCCCTTTCAGTCGTCAGATCGATCGGCGTATTGGCCCAATCTGTTGAACTGTTACGTCACATAGTCAGGTGATTTGGTCAATTTTATGCTGTTGTTTTTATCTATGAAAATGAGTTTAATCCCTATGGCGTAGGTATATGAAATAAATAAAGGGGTTATTCCAGCGGAATAACCCCTTTATGGCTGATGAACCAAATATACTCAGCCCATGCTTACTTTTTGCCAACCTAGCTTGAGCCTAAGTGAAGGCCTAATTTCGGTCCATTCAACAGAGGCTCAATAGCGTCGGTCATTGCCTGTTTAGTTAGGGCCGCCTAACCAACTACTACAGCGGTGGCCGCTGATATCTAGTTGGAGCAGTCTACTAGACGGACCACAGCGGTGGCCGCTGATATCTAGTTAGGGCAGTCTACCAAACGGACTACAGCGGTGGCCGCTGATATCTAGTTAGGGCAGTCTACTAGACGGACCACAGCGGTGGCCGCATAGTTGCGGAGGGCATCGCTGTTGGGCACAAAGGCAGAGCCCGCCTCATTTACGGGGGTGGCAATACCACAGTAAGCCGACAGGCTAGAAATCACATCCGCCGCCCAGTGGCCCTGGGTATCGGAGAAATTGAAGGCCCCCTGGGTGGGCGTTAGGGCAGTCCCTTGCCCCAGCACCCGCTTCCGATACTCAGCCGCGCGACGGACTACGGCCATCATTTCAGCACGAGTCACCTCTTGGGCGGGGCGGAAGTCGCCTTCTGGATAGCCACTGACAATGCCACTTTGGCTGGCAAACTGAATCTTGGCAGCACTCCAACGATTGCTCGCAACGTCCGTGAAGGGGCTACTGGTCACGGCACTCGGTAGGGCGATGGAAATGTTTTCCTGGGCATCCAGGGCTTCAATCACCATGGAGACCAATTGCTCACGGGTTAAGGCATTGCGAGGGCGGAATGTATTGTCCTGGAACCCAGCAATAAAGCCAATTTCCACGGCCCGAGCAATTTGGGTGGCGTAGACATCGTTGGTGACATCTCGGAAGGTAACCGTTGTCGGTGGCGTAACGGGGGGAGTAACCGGAGGTTCCGTGACGACAGGACCACCCCCCTGTTCCACCAGGGCGGCCAAGGTGGCATCATTTGTCAGATAAAGATGCCCCAGGGTGCGACCTTCAAAGGCACGACGGGTCAAGCGCCAGCCGGGATTGAGGAAAATTTTGGTGAAACCATTACTGGCTTTACCAAAGGTCCGCCCTAAGGTGAGGGGTGGTGAGTTGCGATAGGGGTTGGTGGGGAATGAGCTGGGCGTGGCGATCAGCAAATATTCACCGTCTTCTTCGTCAATGGCAAGGTTGAAGCGGCTGCCAGCATCACCATCACCGGCGCGAATGGAGTAGCCATTACTATCAGTACTGCGGCCGCAAATGCCACTAAAGTCAAAGTTCAATAGCAGGGGCTCAATTTGTGTAGGTTGGTTCCCTGACTCGCTCCAGCATTGCTGGGCGTCGCTCTTTTGCTCAATGATCATAAATTCTGGGCGACCCAGTAGACCCCCACCGGGAGATGCCACTAGGACAAAGCTTTCCTGATCGGCTTCTACATTGTCAAAGGATTGGGCATCTACGCGGGTAGTAGCACCAAAAATTGTTAGGGTGGCTGCAGTAGCGGCAGCTATCGCTAAGCGTAGTGGTTTCATTGTGTTGTGCTGTTGGTTAAACTATGAAGCAGGACCTGACTTGAATGGTGCCCGATGGCAACAGGGAAGTGACGTTACAGTAATTTTTCTTGATGGACGCGTAAAGCTTTAAAACGTAGGACTAAATATTTGTACCCTATGGCCAACCTAACCCCATTGAGTGGCTTGTTTGGCGTTTTTTAGGCTTATTCTCAGGCGACTTGCCGCCATCATGCTGAATTTGACACGATAGAGGCGTTTTACAGTATCCGAGTGGGAGGATGTGGTCCATGGTTAAAGGAATACCTCAGTGGTTGCGGCAGTGTGGCCAGATCCCGGTCGCTTTAGTGGCTGTCACAATGTTTATGGGCGTGCTGGCTAATAGCCCCGCAGCGCATGCCCTGGATGAAGCAGCCTTGCAGCGCTTCTTGAATGATGTGTTGGATGGTGGCAAGAAAGAGTGCCCAGGGTGTGATTTGCGGGGAGCAGATTTACGACGCTTAGACCTGACTGGGGCCAATTTAGAAGGTGCCGATTTAGAAGGTGCCAACTTTTTCTACGCAATTTTAGATGACGCTAACCTGGCGGGGGCTGACCTGCGGTCTACTAATTTTGCTTACACCAGTGCTGTGAATGCGTTATTTGTCGGTGCAGATCTTGAGCAATCGCTGCTGAATTATGCTAATTTTTCCTACTCTGAAATGGAGGAGGCGAATTTTATGCAAGCGTATATCCATAAAACTCGGTTTATTGGGTCTCAGCTCCAGTTCTCAAATTTTGATGAGACCTTTGTGCACGATATTGATTTGACCGATGCTAACCTGTGCGGTTCTACTTACTGGGGTGGGAATGATTTCAGACGGTCTTGTTATGTGCCGGC
>CALHGI010000548.1 GCA_938029995.1 uncultured cyanobacterium
GATCCTGAAAAAATAAGATCCTGTGTCGCCGACCCTGATAGTTTAAGTCGGGTTGAGATTGTGCCTGCGGAAGGCACCATTGAAATGCACGAGGAGCCCCTGAGCGCTTTGCGTAAGAAGCGTAAGGCCTCCATTAACGTCGCCATGGACATGGTGAAGCAGGGGCGGGCCGATGCGGTGGTGTCTGCGGGGCACTCCGGGGCGGCCATGGCGGCTGCTCTACTGCGTCTAGGTCGTATTAAGGGCATTGACCGTCCTGCCATTGGGGCTGTATTCCCTACGTCAGTGGCGGGTAAGCCTGTTTTAATTTTGGATGTGGGGGCCAACGTTGACTGTCGGCCCAAGTTTTTAGAGCAGTTTGCTCTTATGGGCAGCGTTTACTCTGAGTATGCTTTTGGCGCTGATAACCCTCGGGTTGGGTTGCTGAACATTGGCGAAGAAGCGAGTAAGGGCAATGACGTGGCCGTTCAGGTGCACCAGACCCTGAGCGAATCGGCGGTGATTAACTTTGTGGGCAATGCCGAGGGGCGGGATGTGCTCTCGGGCGAGTTTGACGTGATTGTCTGCGATGGCTTTGTGGGTAATGTGCTGTTGAAATTCGCTGAGGCTGTGGGCGAGGCGGCCATGAACATTCTCCGAGAGGAGCTGCCACGCGGTATTTTAGGAAAGCTGGGAGTGCTAATTCTGAAAGGCAATCTCAAGCGCATTAAACAACGTCTTGATCATGCTGAGCATGGTGGTGCTTTGCTGTTAGGTGTGAATGGCGTGGCTGTGATTAGCCATGGTAGCTCTAACGCACCGTCTATTTTCAATGCCATTCGCCAGTCTAAGGAGGCGGTGGATAATGGTGTGATTGGGCATATCCAGGGGCAGTACCAAAAGGTTGCTGCATCCGTGACCAACGGAGAATAGTTAGTAATGATAAATGGTGGGGCCGGTGTGGCCTTTATTGGCAGCGGTAGTGCTCAGGTTGAGACGGCGCTGAGTAATGGCATGCTCAGTCGTGTGGTGGATACCTCCGATGAGTGGATTTCGTCCCGTACGGGCATTGGTCAGCGTCATGTGGCTAATGGGGATGAATCCCTAGCTGTGTTGGCAACCCAGGCGGCTAAAGGGGCGATCGCAACTGCTAATCTGGTCCCAGATGACATCGATCTGATTATTTTGGCCACGTCGACCCCCGATGATTTATTTGGGACGGCCTGTCAGGTGCAGGCGGCCATTGGTGCCACCCGTGCCGTTGCCTTTGATTTAACGGCGGCCTGTTCTGGCTTTGTCTTTGGTGTGGTGACGGCGGCTCAATTTATTCGTACTGGCACCTATCAAAATGTTTTGGTGATCGGTGCTGACTTGCTGAGTCGTTGGGTGGATTGGGAAGACCGGACCACCTGTGTGCTGTTTGGTGACGGTGCGGGGGCGGTGGTGATGCAGGCTTGCGATCGCGACCGATTACTGGGATTTGAAATGCACAGTGACGGCACCATGAATGGCTGTTTGAACTTAGCCTACACCGCGCAATCCGTGCCCTTAGTGGATGGCGTTACTGCCCAAAAAGGAACCTTTACCGCCATCACCATGAACGGTCGTGAAGTCTATCGATTTGCGGTGAGTCGGGTGCCTGAAGTGTTAGGGAAAACCCTCTTCCATGCGGGGCTGGCCGCCACCGACCTAGACTGGCTCATTTTGCACCAGGCAAATCAGCGCATCTTGGATGCGGTGGCCAAACGCCTGAAGCTACCGGCTGAGCGCATGGTGAGCAACATGGCCAAGCATGGCAACACCTCAGCCGCGTCAATTCCCATTGCGTTAGACGAATGGGTGCGCACAGGCAAAATTCAGCCCGGCCATAAAATTGCCATGTCTGGCTTTGGTGCGGGCCTTACCTGGGGGGCGGTGTTGCTGGAATGGGGGCAATAATTTTGCCCGTCGTTTATGCCTCGCCGTCGGGCCAATACTTTCCTAATTGCTCATTTGCTGAGACAGTAGGTAACAGAAAATACACGTAGATAATAATGGCTAAGACCGTATGGGTATTTCCTGGGCAAGGGTCCCAGGCTGTGGGCATGGGCAGTGATTTAGCGGAGATCGCTAAAGATAAATTTGCCGAAGCTGAGGATATTTTGGGCTGGTCGGTATTGGGCCGGTGTCAAAATGACGAGTTTCAGCTTGCCAACACCCTCTATACCCAGCCATGCCTCTACGTTATTGAGTGCATATTAGTCGACTTACTGAAGGCCCAGGGAAACGCACCAGACCTTGTGGCCGGCCATAGCCTGGGCGAATATTCGGCCCTCTATGCGGCGGATGTTTTTGATTTTGTTGCGGGCCTCTGCCTGGTGAAGCGTCGGGCCGAACTCATGGCCCAGGCCGATGATGGTGCCATGGCTGCTTTGATGGGCTTTAAGCGAGATGAACTCGATCAAAAGCTGGCCGCCACCGAAGGTGTGGTTTTGGCGAATGATAATAGCTCTGGTCAGGTGGTCATTTCAGGTACCCCGGCTGCCATTGAGACCGTCATGGCCGAGGTTAAGTCAAAGCGAGCTGTCAAGCTAAATGTGGGTGGAGCGTTTCACTCCCCCTTAATGGCTCCAGCTGCCCATGAATTTGATCAGATTTTGGCCGATGTTGCCTTTAAGACGGCCACAGTGCCCGTGCTCTCCAATGTCGATCCGACACCGAGTACAGATGGAGACATCCTCAAACAGCGCCTGATGCAGCAAATGACCGGTGCGGTTCGTTGGCGTGAAATTTCCTTGGCCCTGCCAGAGCACGGTGTGGATACGGTGATTGAACTGGGACCTGGCCGGGTTCTAGCAGGATTGATCAAACGCACATGCCGTAGTTTGACCCTGAAAAATGTGGCCACCTTGGAGCAGGTGGAGGCGATGCAGCCCAGCCGCGATGTGCCCCTGCGGAATGTGCGCCAGTTGGTCCAGGTTGAGGCGGTTTAAAGGATATGGAGCATGGGTCTGTGGACATGGACCTTGGGATAACGGTGGGGCCAGTGGTTGGTTTGGCCGCCAGTGGGAGAACCCGTTCGGTGGTTAGAGGCTAGTGGGTAGTTTAGTGCGTCAGCGTGAGCCAGCCATTAGTCTAGCGCTCTACTATTTGTTTAAGTGGTCCGTGGTCAATCCGTTGCTGCGAGGCTATTTCCGTGGCCGGATTTATGGGGCTGAGCATATGCCCAAGTCTGGTCCTGTGCTGGTGGTGGCCAACCATGCCAGTGACTTTGATCCGCCTATCATGTCGTCCTGTGTGCGGCGTCCGGTGTCTTACATGGCCAAGCAGGAGTTGTTTAAGGTGCCGGTTTTGGCCCCTGCTATTCGGGCCTATGGGGCCTATCCGGTGCAGCGGGGCGGGGCGGCCCGTGGGGCTATTCGAGCGGCGCTGCAACAGCTAGAGCAGGGGTGGGCCGTGGGGGTGTTTTTGCAGGGTACCCGCACTCCCGATGGTCGAATTTCAGACCCCAAGCTGGGGGCGGCAATGATTGCGGCCAAGGCCCAAGTGCCTCTGGTGCCCGTAAGTCTATGGGGGACCCATCGCATTTTGCCGCGCGGCGCGATATTTCCTAAGCCCTTGCCGGTTACCGTACGCCTGGGGCAGCCGATTGCACCGCCCAGCTCTAGTAAGGATAAGGCGGCATTACAGGCGGTGACGGATTATTGTTGCGATCGCATCCACGCCCTCCACGATCTGGGCCGTTG
>CALHGI010000549.1 GCA_938029995.1 uncultured cyanobacterium
AGTACCGTCCAATGTGTAGGGTGGGCACCGCCCACCATCCAAAAGGGGAAAGGGTGTAGGGTGGGCACCGCCCACCGTCCAGAGCATATGTTGTAAGAAATTAATTAACCATGGCAACAGAATCTCTCGGTCTATGGGGAATCCCTTTAGGAATCATCGCCGGCACATTACGCGGCAGTGCCCCCTTCTTATTCGTCAGCCTAGGGGAATGTTTGACGGAAAAAAGCGGCAAGATCAACCTAGGCCTCGAAGGCACTCTTTTAATGGGGGCCATGAGTGCCTATGGAGTGTCCTATCTAACCCAGGATCTCGTTGGTCCCTTCTGGGCACCGTGGCTGGGGGTGCTGGCCGCCGGTCTCTCTGGCATGGCCCTAGGGGCTGTCCATGGTTGGCTATCGCAACAGCCTCGGGTGAATGACGTGGCCACGGGCATTGCCATGATTGTCTTTGGCAGTGGACTGGCCTTTTTCCTCGGTAAACCGTTTATTCAACCCCAGGCCCCCCAGTTGTTTACCTTAGACTGGGGAAACTGGAGTTCAAGCCCGCCGCTCCAGGCCGCATTGAAGATTAGTCCGTTGTTTTTGTTGGGGGTGGCCATGGCGCCGCTGCTCCACTGGTTCTTTCGTTATACCCGTTGGGGCCTATACATCCGCGCGGTGGGGGATAGTCCCCAGGCGGCCATGGCCATGGGAATATCTACGTTTAAGGTCAGGATGTTTAGCATTATTGCCGGTAGTTTCCTAGCGGGTATCGGTGGAGCTTGTTTGTCACTGTATTATCCAGGCGTTTGGACTGAGCGGATTTCCAGCGGTCAGGGGCTGATGGCGGTGGCGCTGGTGATTTTTGCCCGGTGGAATCCGATTCAGTGTTTGTGGGCGTCATTGTTGTTTGGTGGGGCCCAAGCCATTGGTCCGGCATTTCAGTCGGTGGGTGTGGACTCTTATTATTATTTGTTTAATGCAGCCCCGTATATTCTGACATTGTTGATTATGGTGGTGACCTGTTCGCCCCAGAGGACGCTGGTGGGGTTGCCGGGGGCATTGGGAAAGGAGGATTGACCTCTGATTGACCTCTATGCCTATGGCATCTCCCCTTCCTAAGGGGAGAAATATGTTGGACATTGATCATCCCAATAATTTTTTTCGCTTGAAAACACCATGACTGAAACTGTAAAGCTTGCTGTTAACGGCACTCTGATGCGGGGATTAGCCCTTAACCCTAACCTGCTCAATGTCAATGCCACCTTTGAACGGGATGCTAAAACAGAGCCTGTATATCGGATCTGGTCCATAGATGACAACTATCCGGCGATGATTAAGGTTAGCGCTGGGGGCGTTGCCGTGGCGGTTGAAGTATGGCAGGTTCCCCTGGCAGGTTTGGGGGTTATCCTTTCCCAAGAACCGCCGGGTCTGGCCATTGGCAAGGTAACGCTCCATGATGGAGAAGAGGTGCTCGGGGTGATTGGTGAACCGTTAACGGTGGAAGGGAAAAAGGAAATTACAGAATTTGGTGGGTGGCGGGCTTATCACCACGCTCAGCAGGGTTAAACCATACAAAGCATCCATCAGGGCACATAAACCACGACTAAGAACAGCACAATCACCGCTTAATCGTCGCTTTCATCATCAGGTGCCGAAACCATAGTGGCTGTGGATTTAGCACGAGTAGGGCTCCACAGAGCAACGAAAAATGTAGTATATTTCTGAATATATTCGGAAACGCTGGTGGCCACGCGCCATGACAGGTTTTTCAGCCAAATTCTCCCATTTTTTCAAATTAATGTCGAACCCACTGATTTTGACTATACTTTTGAAAAATTATGAATAATTTTTGAGGTGCAGCCCTATGCCTTTTAGCAAAACTCTCGTTGTACTCTTGGGGATTTTAACCATTATTCCAAGTGCAACCATCAAAGCTGTAAATGCAAATACAACGACCAAAGACATACATAACGTAGCCCCTGAATGTATTAACTACATGATTACCTCCGGTGGAGAAACAATCTGCTTAGACTCAGAACCTCCCGCCGCATCGGACCCTTCTCCAGCCGCATCGACAACCCCCGCTGAATCGGCCCCTACACCGGCTGCATCGACAGCCGACTTAGAATGTTCTCCTGAGCCAACTGCCGAGGTGGCTTCTGAACCTGGATCTGTTGGGGCAGTAGAGTCAGAGTCTATTGTGTCAATAAAGTCTCCGTCTGATCCTGCCACTGCGGCGGAATCTTCCCCTGAACCGCTGGCTGACGCAGCCTGTTCTCCTGACTCTTCTGTGGAAGATTTAGAGTCTTCTCCCTAATTTCCTATGGAGCAGTCGTAGGTGCGCTCCTAGCTCCGTTTCCCCCCATCATCGACCAATCCTAGGGGACGCACCATGCTCAACGGGATCAATTCCCACGTTATCCTCTCGGCCTAGGCCCGCCGGGGCGTCGCGGTCTTTGGGGTCTACCATTTTGCCCCCTTTCTCCTGGGGGTCTCACTTCATTGCCAGGGGTCTGCCCCCCACCTTGCTTATCAAACGACCGATCCGTCGTGCCCACAAAGCATCCAACATAGTACGGAAAACTCTCCGTTGCATAATAAGCATACCCCTCACCAAAGTCCGCCCCATTGCACGCATCCAGATCCCCCAGACCCGACACATACTCCCAATCATCACGAAACGTCCCATCGTAGCGCCCCCCGGGAAAGGGCGCACCGCCGCCAGCGTCCACCCGTGGCCCCGCCTTGAGCCGATAGCTCGATTGCACCTGCCGCAGGCCACCCGCCGCCTCAACAAAGGGCGACCGAATCGGGAAACCATCTGCAGCAAACCCTATCACTAGGCTCTCCGTCGGTAAATCACCTACACCGTGATAATGGTAACTACCATCGGGCTGCGTATGGGCAAAATGCTGATCCATTCGAAACCCGTTCGCCTGATGCACCGGGTCAAAGCGCCAGGGTTGGTTCGGATCATTGCAACCGACCTTCTCATCACCCACCCCAAAGCAAGCCGCCGCCAGCATATCGATCTTGGCTCCATTCAGTAAGACACCATTGTTGGTTCGCAGGGACAGCGCCGTAGGCGTCGACGCACGGGTGGGCTGCAGCGGAAACGATAGTTCGTAGGTTTGCGCTGCGACATCGTGCCGAAAGGACTGGCTACCATCATTAAAGGCATGGTCTGGAATACCATTGGCCGTAATCACACATCGGCCATCACGCACCGATATTGCAACATTGCCATTGAGGTCACGCGCACCCAACACGTCCTGCCCCCTGTGGGAATAGCGTCCAGCCAGCAATTCACACACCGCTGGCTCGCTAGGGGCATCTTCAGTGTGCGTTCCGGCCCTCAGGGCCTGCCCAATTTCAATCAATTTCCGGCTTACATCATCCGATTGAATCGGGGTCTGTTCACTCAGGTCGCTAGTGGCGAAAAGCTCGGTGCGACCATCGGAGTGATAAATCACTTTGTGTGTAGCATCCCGCACGGTCCACGCAACCGCATCCCCCCGAGTGCGCCATTCAGAATAGTTGTAGCCTCGTTCTGGCCCAGCTGAGCCATCGAGCAAGGGGCGAAAGCTCACACTACTGCTGGGGACATCGGTAGGCTGTTCAGATGAGGTGGCCAGCGCTGTGATCGTGGCAAAGACATCGGTGGCATTGACCAGGGCATCTTCGCGAACGGCTTTGCGCGCCACAGGACCACCCCCGACGATCAGTGGGGTGCGGATTCCCCCCTCATAGAGGCTGCCTTTGACATGGTCTGGGGCAAACACTTGCTTGTCGCGGCCGCGCTTGGGGCTGCCATTGTCCCCCATAAACAAAATGACAGTGTTGGCCTTGTCCCCATCGGGTAGTCCCGCCACCAGGCGGCCGATCTCGGTGTCCATAGCTTCTACCATGGCCCTGTACTGCTGCTCGGGACGCTGGGTGGGTGTTGCCTCAGCGATTAGCGATTGCGGCGGTGCATGAAAGGGCGTGTGGGGGGCGGCATAGGCCACCCAGGTAAACCAAGGTTGGTCCTCGGGATTTGAGCGAATAAACTCCAGGGCCAGGTCCGTTACTTTGGTGGTGTGGTAAGTGCGCTCCTGGGTCTGGGTGCCATTGTCGGTGAGGGTCCAATCGTCATAGTCGTCTAGATTGAAGAGATTTCCTGCATAGCGGTCAATGCCAAAGCGGGCAGGATGGTTGGCCTCAGCATTCGGCCCGCCCAAATGCCATTTACCAAACACACCGGTGGCGTAAGGGGTGGCTAGATCGCTGGCCTTCAAACGTTGCTGAATGGTTGGGGTGGTGTCGGGCATAACGGCTGGCACATAATCGATGGTCGATTCAAAGCCGTGTTGCCCGGTAATCAACGCGGCGCGTGTTGTGGTGCAGGCAGGGGTAACCCAGAAATTTTCAAAGACCACCCCTGCAGCGGCTAGGGCATCAATATTGGGCGTGCGTGGCGGTGTTTGGCTGATGTTGTAAGCGCCTAGGGCATCAATGCCAAGGTCATCAGCAATGATGAGTAATACATTGGGGGGTGCGGTGGCGTCTGGTAGGGGAGTTGCGATCGCTAATTCATTTTGCAAAACCGTCCCCTGGTCCTGCCAACACCCGAACACAATGACCATCACCGCCACTAAGAACGTTGTTTTAAGAAACCGTTTCATCTCTTGGCCTCCAAATAAGAGGGCTGGCCTTTAACCACCCAGCCTGCAAAAAACACGTTGCCAACGTTTATTTTGGCCTTCGCGCGCCGTATTATGCCCTCTTTGAGCTAAAAAAAAGCAGCTATGTAATGCTAGTAACATCTCACCAGTCTTAACCTAGGGGTTAACCCTTAGGAAACGGCCCCGTCAGAATCATCTTAAACATCAGGATGTGGTGGCTAAAGCGCACGCGCAAAAGTATGTAACAATTCTTGAGACCCCGACAGAAGCTGGTCAGATTAAGGTGACGTATCTCGATGAAACCAAGTGTGCAAGATGGTCCGCTGTCAGTTACACTCGCATCGACATCTAAAAACAATTTAAACAAACGTCTCGTCGTGGGCAACGAGTAAGCATTTTAGGGGTTTGGGCCCCCATAAGAATTTTGAATATACCTTGGCGGTTGGAAG
>CALHGI010000550.1 GCA_938029995.1 uncultured cyanobacterium
CACTGACGTAGACCTATATTTCTAATTAATTTAGGACAAAAGGTCCTTAACAAAAAGACGTTGAGTTGATAGGACTAGCAGTTTATGAATTACAAAAACATAACGCATAATTTCAGATCAAATACAATTCGAAAGACGTACGGTAATTGGAAATATTTTCAAAGGAGGTTTTTAGTTGTTTTATTTTCAAATGATTTCGCAGATGGGTCTTATGTAGACGAAACGCGCGTCTGGTGTACTAAATTATAATCCTGGTACCTTTGATAACTGTTTACTAATATTCCTGCATATTATGGAAAAGAGAGTCGTGGGCAGTGTTATCAGGAAACGCTTATATTTTAATGACATAAAGGCCCAGTAAAAGATGTTTATTTGTAAGTAAAGATACACATGTCTCCACAACAAACTTTCAATAGATGTTTCAAAGGCATAAGGATATAGACGTTTGAAATGACCTTCATCAGTAATTTGTGTTAATAAATTTCTGCCACTATACGCAATTGACCAATAATCAAGGTTAGATCTGATTCACAATCTCAATAGATAATTTATTATGATCAGAAATCGCTGTTATTGTGATCTGGACAATTCTTTAAAGGCTGAAGTCGTGTTCAATCTTAGTCAGATTCCCGACTTGTCCACTGTGGTAAATTCAGTAGTTCTCAGACAATTTGGTTGGTGTCAATTAAAATCCGTTATTTCTATGTTCTGACTGTCTGCTGGTTGTTATTTACATATATTAGCCGCGATCTCAGTCGGCCCATTCTCCGGGTTTACGGCCAGCTTATCTCCGGTGCTGCCCCCGATACGGCTTCGGTGGCGGTGCCCAACCCGGCGGCCTACTTTGTGGAGCGCTTTCGCCGCACCTTGGCTGGCCAGGGCATTTCCGTTGGCCAAAGTGGCATCACCCAGGCGGCTCCCAGCGGCTCTGAACTGGCGGCGGTTAACTCCCCACCCCTGGCTCAATGGATGGTGCGCACCAATCGCAATAGTAAGAATATCTATGCTGAGGCTATGCTCAAATCCCTGGCAAGCCGCAACGCCGATGATGCCACTAACTCGGGGATTATGGCGGTAGAAACCATTTTGGAACGGCTGGGTGTGAACCCGGCGCTCTATGAAATCGTTGATGGGTCTGGGCTTTCTCGCCATAACTTGGCCACTCCCCAAGCCTTTGTTGATACCCTGCAGGCCATGGCCCGCTCCCCCCATGCCGCCACCTATCGCAACTCCCTGGCGGTGGCCGGGGCCAGCGGCACCCTGGGCAATCGCCTGGGGGGCATTCGCTTTGCGGGTAAAACCGGGGCCATTAGTCACAATGCGTCCCTATCCGGCTATCTTGAGCCCCCTAACCATTCGCCATTAGTGCTGAGTATTATCATCAATAACCTGGACCAACGGGGAGCCGTTCTCCGGCGCACCATTGATGATGTGGTCAAGGTGGCGGCCCAGCTAGACGATTGCTGAGCAAACCAGCCGTTCCCCGGCAGCGGTTTACAGAGGTCGCTGGTCATCTGGGAATACTGCAGGGGTGTGAGTTAATATATACATCTTCCTTAATATTTTCTTTAGGTTCCCCATTCCCAGAAACGGTTTTAGTACCCTTTTTGGGCATCCCCTATCGCTGTTGTTCGGGGGGACTCCTGTCATTCCCTAGTACCGCATGGCTCGCTTCGATTCTCGTCAAGACCACCTCAACTACTACTACCAGCAGATTCAAACTGTGATTTTGTCCCGTCAAAATCCGGTGACGGGTCTGCTGCCTGCCAGTACTGCGATTACCTCCCATGGTGACTACACCGATGCCTGGGTGCGGGATAACGTGTACAGCATCATGGCGGTGTGGGGACTGGCCCTGGCCTATCGAAAAATTGATGAAAATCTGGGCCGCACCTACGAGCTAGAGCAGAGCGTCACTAAGCTGATGCGGGGTTTGCTGTTTTCCATGATGCAGCAGACGGCCAAGGTGGAAAAGTTTAAGCGCACCCAGGACCCGCTGGATGCCCTCCATGCTAAGTACAATACGCCGACGGGCAGCACGGTGGTGGGGGATGACGAATGGGGCCATCTGCAGCTGGATGCCACGTCGATTTATTTGCTGATGCTGGCCCAGATGACCAGTTCTGGGTTGCAGATCATTTACACCCGTGATGAGGTGGACTTTGTTCAAAACCTGGTTTACTACATTGGCCGGGCCTACCGTACGGCGGACTACGGCATTTGGGAGCGGGGTAATAAGCTGAACCACGGTAAGCCCGAGCTTAACGGGAGTTCCGTGGGCATGGCCAAGGCGGCCCTGGAGGCGATGAACGGTCTCAACCTGTTTGGGGTGAGGGGCGGTCACGGCTCGGTCGTTCACGTTTTGCCAGATGAGATTGCCCGCACCCGCATTACCCTAGAGTCTTTGCTACCTAGGGAATCGGGGTCTAAGGAAATTGATGCCGCACTGTTGAGTGTGATTGGCTTTCCGGCTTTTGCAGTGGATAATCCTGAGTTGCTTCAGGTCACCCAGGACGCCATTTATGAAAAATTGCAGGGACAGTATGGCTGTAAGCGGTTTCTGCGGGACGGTCACCAGGCGGTGGTGGAAGATGCGGAACGACTGCACTATGAGCCCGGTGAGCTGAAGGATTTTGAGCACATTGAGTGTGAATGGCCCCTGTTTTTCTGTTACATGCTGCTCAACAGCCTGTTTCGTAATGATGGCGATCAGGCGGCCTTTTATCGGGAGCGGCTAGAGGCGTTGGCGGTGAACCAAGGTGGGTTGGATCTTTTGCCCGAGCTTTATTATGTGCCCACGGCGGTGATTGAGGCTGAGCGGGAAAACCCCCACAGCCAAATCCGTGAGCCCAATGACAATATTCCGTTGGTGTGGGCGCAAAGTCTCTACTACATGGGCCAGATGATCCAGGATGGGCTTATTACCCTGGGGGACATTGACCCCTTAGCCCGGCATCTGAAGGTGGGGCAAAACCGTCAGCCCATTGTGCAAATTTCGTTGCTGTCAGAGGATAGCGACCTGCAGCAGCAGTTGGCTAACTATGGCATTGAGACCCAGGTTTTAGAGCAAATTGATCCGGTCCAGGTGCGCACCTCAACGGACTTGGCCGATCTCTATGCCCTCATTGGTTGCAACGACAAACTTGAAACCACCGGTCGTCCCGACCGTCGGCTGCGCAGTTTAGCCACCTCGCGGATCTTTCGCATTAAGCGAGAGACCGTGGTGTTTGTGCCGGCGTTTTTGGACCCTAGCCAGTTTTATATCACCCTCGACTATCAGTTTTTGGTGGCTCAGATCCGCAGTGAACTGGCCTATATCCATGAACATTGGAACGAGCCGGGGCGTCCCACGGTGACCCTATTGCTCACCCATCGCATGTTTGAGTTGGGGCACAAGGCCATTAGCGATTCGCCACTGCTGCAGCTGATTTTTGAGCTGAAGGATGGGGAATGTAACGGCGTACCGGTGAAGGTGGGGTCTTTGTTTCAGCTGATGCTGACGGCGGCAACGGAGCGCATGGAAGATGGGCTGCTGCCCGAGGCGGGGGAGCCTCTGTCGTCTTACACTATGCCGATTTCGGCCTATTTGCCCCTCTCCGATGGCAACACTAAGCCCCTGACCCAGATTCAAGAACTGGATCTGGAGCGGGAAACCGATGGTTGGCGACTCCTGGAAGCGCTTAAGGTTTCTGACAACCTATACGAGCAGATTGAGCTGATTAGTAACCTTTGTCGGTTGGAGCACCTGGCCTATGACACGGGCTGGGGGGAGGCGGCTGGGGAGCAGGTGACCCTGGCTAATTTGCTCCATGAGATTTACATCAAGGCGGGGCGTTTAGAGCTGTGGGCCATTGTGCGCCGGGCGGCGGGTTTATTGAATAAAATGGCCATTGGTTTGGCGGATGCGGCGACGGAACTGTTGGTGCGTCAAAAGCAAATTGCGGTGGGTAAGGCCTATAGTGAGGCTTCGTTGATTACGGATCCCCTGGCCCCTAATGATCTGTTGGCTAAGATTAATGAGTTTTGTGGTGAGGATATTCGCGATCGCACCCTCACCCAAGAAATTCTGATCTACCTCAGTGTCCTGATCAACTCAGAGCCCGAGCTGTTCGAACGACTCCTCACCCTGCGGGTAAGCTACCTGATTTTGCTAATCAATAGCGAAATCCGTCGCGAACAGTCCTGCACCCAGGATGAAGCCTATGAAGTGCTCATGGCCATGAGTCCCTTTGAAATTAAAATGCGCTTGCGCCAGGTGCTGGCCGGTTACGAGGGCCTCGATAGCAACTTGTTCCGTCAAGAATCGATTCAGTCTCGGAAGCCCAAATCCGTTAACTGGGTGGTCCTACCCCAGGCGGAAGAGACCGAGGAAGCCGAGGAAGAATGGCTCCATCGCCGTCAGCGAGAGGGGAGCCTCAACCGGGTGCCCGAAGACTTTTACCCTCGGGTGTGGCGGCTGCTTAAACATTGCAAAGGCATTGTTATTGGCGACAAGCTCGAACGCCGTAACCGCCTGATTAGCGAACTGATTCTGTCGGATACCACACCGGAGGAAAAAGACTTTGCCCTGCGCATTGAGCACCTGTTTAACAAAATTCAGGCTCCAGAATATCGCCAGGTCAATGTGGAAGCCCTGATGGAACTTTCCGAACTCTTTGACACCAACCCCGACTGGCAGCTAGAAGACTACATTGTGTTAGATGTGCTGGTGGGCCATGCTGTCCGTCTCTCCTGGATCGACGGCGGCGACCACCGTGCCCATCGCTATCTCCAGGACAAGGCTAAGGCCTGGCGGTCGTTTTACCAAGACACCCCCCACCAATGTGCCAAATACATTGCCAAGGCTATGCAGTTTTTGATCGAACTCAACGAGGGGGAAATGGCGTCGGCTTAGGGGGCTTTTGTCCCTTTGGGAACGCTGTTCTTGTTCACTGTGTTTTTCTCCTTTGGGCGCTCTTGGCCTATGGAGGCATCTTTCTTTGGGAGCGCATTTTCCCCTGCGACAACCATTTCCCCAGCTGTGATCGTATAGCTGAGGGCCATGGGCGGTTCTTGCTCGTCCCACCAGGGCAGGGTGCCATCAAAGGTAATGGTAATGCCCTCTCCAGCCACCCCATAGTGCCAAGTTCTAGGGGCGCATACTTTGGAATCGGTGCTCGCTAGCACCGTGGGCCAGCGTCCGGTTTCCCCATGGGTGCGTTTCGCTTCGGTCACTAAGGTGTTTAGTTCCATGGAGAGGGCATTGGTAACCGTGCTTTGGAATGCCGTCAGCGGTATGGCATAGGGGTTGGTGCCATAGGACTGGGGTAAATTGTCGCCATTTACGGTGCAAAAGCTGGTGGGGGTTAGCTGTTGATAAAAGCTGTTGTGGAGTGTTTGTTCATTGGTTTGGGTGAGGACCAAAAAGTCTGCAAAGGGTAGGGCCAGGATGTATTGATAGCCGATACTACTCAGGGCTGCCAAGGGCTTTTTCCGAAAGGTGTTAATCGATCGGGTATACCAAAGGTGGGTGTCTAAGGTGGCTGCTTCAATCAGTGGGGGACCATAGTCCGTTTCCGCTAGCGCCAAGTTGGTGTGGCGGGCCACCGCAATCTCTGCCTTGACCAGGCTAGTGGCCAGGACTTGGGCCATCAGGCTCGGATGGGCCACCATGGAGCGGGTCAGGTTCATGGCCGCATTAAAGGCGGAGTCTTGCCCGGAGCGATCGTTTGCCTGGTACGCCAGGATGCTTTGGGCCAATAACCGGCTGTGCAATGCCATAATGCCGCCGTAGTTTGGCCCATCACTGGCCCCACTGCCATCCTCTGGGGTGACCATGGCGACGGTGTCAAATGCCCAGCTAGGCTGGGTTTGGAGAAGCTTTTGTAGTTGATTCAGTCTATCCGCTTCCTGCCCTAGGTGCTGGGTAATGGGGGAGGGCAGCCGGGGCAATGGCCCAGCCTCCAGATGAATGACCCCATCAAAATAGTCCGCCAAGGCCGTGGCGACCGCCGATTGCTGGCCATGGTCATCGGTGGGACGTTCCGTGGTCCCTAGATCCATCGTCTGTAGCAGCTGATTAATTTGGTTGCCGGTGAGGCTAGTGACCTGGGGCTGGTATTTGGCTAAATATCCTTCGGAAATGGCCAGTTGCTGGGCCACCCGGTGGGCGGTGAAGACTTTGACCATGGCCATGCCCGCTAGGACTGTTGCGATCGCAATCCCCCCACCATTCATCAACGATTTCACAATTCTATTCATGCAGCTTGCAATTCAATCAGTTCAATGGGCTGTGGCAGCTGCACCAGGGAGACCCCTCTCCACCATTAATGTTCGTAATAATGACACCTTACATACCCTGAGCCATCAAAACCCTGACGTGTTCCCGCGTTAGCCTAGCCATCGTCTTAATTTGTTATATGTGAGCTAACTTTAGGGTTGGTTAAAGCCTGCGCCCTTGTTCCGGTCATCAGCGCGTCAGGTCAATCGACGGGCGTGGGCTGATCTAGAGTTATGGCAATCAGCCACACTGGTTCCCTCGTCACCCGCTACAATAGGACACGTTCATTTCACCCACCGTCCACTATGACCGCTGCGGCACCTGCTAAGACCGAGTACGAAGCCGTCATTGGCTTAGAAATTCACTGCCAGCTCAGCACCAATACCAAGATTTTTACCTCCAGCTCGGCTGAGTTTGGGGCCGACCCCAACACCCACATTGACCCCATCACCGTGGGCATGCCTGGGGTGCTACCGGTGCTCAACGAAAAGGTTTTGGAATATGCGGTCAAGGCGGGCCTGGCCCTAAACTGCCAGATCGCACCCTACAGTAAGTTTGACCGTAAGCAATACTTTTACCCGGACCTGCCCAAGAACTACCAAATCTCCCAGTTCGACCTGCCCATCGCCGAACACGGCTGGATTAACATTGAGCTGGTGGACAAAAAGAGCGGCACCGTAGAACGCAAGAAAATCGGCATCACCCGGCTCCACATGGAAGAAGACGCCGGTAAGCTGGTGCACGCTGGCAGTGACAACCTCGCCGGGTCCACCTATTCCCTGGTGGACTACAGCCGTGCCGGGGTGCCCCTGATTGAAATCGTCTCCGAGCCCGATTTACGCACGGGCAAAGAGGCCGCCGAATATGCCCAGGAAGTGCGCCGCGTTGTGCGCTACCTGGGTGTGGGCGATGGCAACATGCAAGAGGGCTCCCTGCGCTGCGACGTGAACATTTCCATCCGACCCAAGGGCCAAGAAGCCTTTGGCACCAAGGTGGAAATCAAAAACATGAACTCCTTCAGCGCCATCCAAAAGGCCATCGACTACGAAATCGAACGCCAGACTGAAGCGGTGGAAAGCGGTGACGAAGAAATCGTCCAGGAAACGCGCCTGTGGGATGAAAGTACCCAGGTCACCAAAAGCATGCGTTCCAAGGAAGGCTCCAGCGACTATCGCTATTTCCCCGAGCCCGACCTGCCCCCCATCGAAGTGTCCAAAAAACAGCTCGAATCTTGGCAATCAGAGCTGCCTGAGCTACCGGCCAACAAACGCGATCGCTACGAAAAGGAACTAGGCCTATCCGCCTATGACACCCGCGTCCTCACCGACGACCGCAGCATTGCCGACTACTTTGAGCGCACCATCGCCACCGGAGCCGATGCCAAAACTTCAGCCAACTGGGTGATGGGCGACATCGCCGGGTACTTGAATGCCGAGAAACTGGCCATTGGCGACATTGGCCTCACCCCAGAGGGGCTGGGGGAAATGGTGAACCTGATTACCGCCGGTACCATCAGCAATAAAATCGGTAAGGATCTATTGCCCACCCTGCTTAAAGACGGCGGTTCCCCCAAGGCCATTGTGGAAGAAAAAGGCCTGGTGCAAATTTCTGACCCCGCAGCCATTGAAGCCCTGATCGATGAAGTGATAGCCGCCAACCCCGATGAGCTAGCGAAGTACCGCGCTGGTAAGAAGAAGCTGCAAGGCTTCTTTGTTGGCAAGGTGATGAAGCAGTCTGGAGGTCGGGCAGATCCCAAACTGACCAATCAATTACTGGGGAAAAAATTAAATGGGTAAACTGAAGTTGGTTTGAGGCTGCCCCTGTGTTATTTTTCAAAGCGGTGGCCCATGTGGCCATATGGGGTGAACGCTGAATGCTATACTCCAGGCTGAAACCCGCGAAAAACCTTACCTTGGTGGACTTTATATCAACTTCACGAATATAAACTTCTGGCAAGATTCTCAAAAAACTTAAAAAGGGGGTTACACCCCACACCCCATCCGTGGCATACTATGTTAAGTAGATGCACCCTGATGGTTGGAGAGCTTGTATGCTCTCCATTTTTTTTTGTCATTTTTAGGGGGCCGCTATGGCCATGGCTTTACCCCACAGGTCAAACCATAGGTGGGCGCAAAAGCTAGGGGTAGTAGCGGTTATGGCCCCACAGACCATGGGCTATAAAAAGCATATCTGGCTCCCTTTTAATGGCAGTCGTGCTATGGCCACCCCTGGGCACAATGGGCCGCCCCCCAGTTTTGGCGCAGATAAAACGCCCCTTGGTCCCTAAGCGCAACCCCAGGCAGGCACGACCGCCCCCAACCGCATCGCTACAAAGGTTAACGGAGAACACTTTTAGCCATAGCCCTCGGTTAGACTTTAATTAATCCTTAAGGTTTGTCGGACCATGACCTCGTCTGTGGGCCCGGTAATACCTAACTAAAATCTAGGGTTACTATGCCGTATTTTTCCAGCCATATGATTACGCACTAGGCACGGGAGTTTTCCTGTGTCTTTTTTTGTCCCTGTGGCTAAGGCGGCTGCCAGTCTTTTGCTATCTCTCAATTACAGCCATGAGTTACAACTTTGATATTGTCGGTGTCTCTCCCGTTTGGAACTTTTTTAAGCATCAGCAGTATGTGGAGCAATCACCCGAGCGCAGTTGTGCCTACCTAGGCAGCTATAACTGCACCTTGGATGGGTTTATTGAGGCAACTGCGCTGATTTATAAAAAGCCGGATTGGGATTGGGATACCGTGGTGCGTGAAATGGTGAACTTTTGGCTGAATGCGGGGGATCGGATGGGCCAGTGGAAGAAGGAACTGGCCCAGGCAGAGGAGACCAGTTTAATTGTGGGACGGGTGGCGAATTTTCAGAGCCTGCGATCGGAATTTGAAGGATTAATCACCGATTGACCCACCACCGGAGTCTGGGTACAGCCCACCAGACCCATTGATAACGGGTAGGGGCAATGCCTTGTGTGTGTCCCGCCATCCCAAATGTCGCCCATCCAAATTGCGTATTTACGGGCAGGTGGGCAAGGGGCGTTAAATTATCGCAGGGCAGGCACAAGCATTGCGGGGACGGTTTGATTCCCTACAGATGGGTTTTAATGGCATCCTGGGTCAGCCCATCCCTTGCCGCCCATTTTTTACTGCCTATTTTTACGGCCCCAACATAGATGGTCTAAGATGGCCGATGCGTTTTTATCTCTTCGGGCAGTTCCGCCTAATTAACCCTTCAAGCTGAGCTAATGGCGCGATGTTACAATCTGTGGCTCATGGAATCTGAACCAAGCCGATTATGAGCCCCCCATCGCCCAGCTGGTTATGATCACCCTGGTTGATGTTGACCCCAGAGACAATACTATGGACAATTGATAAATCCTGGTTTTGGAGCTGCCATGAGTCTAAGCCACTGACGACAGCCATCGTGTAGCTATCTAGCTCCAGGCTTATGCCTATTACCCAGAAAATCGCTCCATGTCATTCGTAATGGGTCAGCAAGTTGCCGCAATTATCTGGGCCTTTAGTCCGTAGGGGTTTACTCAGTATAAAGCTACTGTCTTATGTAGCAAGCAATACGTGAATATTCTACGTATTTTCAGTAGTTCACTTACGAATGGGCATATCCATTGAGGAAACTGGAACCATGTCAATGAACCAATGACCATGTCCTTAGAGGAATTTGAAAAATATTACCGCGAAGCCATGGGCGATGCCCTAAACCAGTTGCAGCGGATCACCCTACTTTCTGAGAATTTTCAAGAATCCGTGGAAGAGATTAGCGCCTCTTTGCAAAAGCTCAATCGCACCACGGATGAATTTATTGCTGATCAACGCCAAAATTCTGATGATGAGTCAGAGTCAGAGTCTTGAGATTCACTCCCAGGCGAGGTTCTCTCTTGGGAGTGAATCTCCTGGGGGTTGTTTTCCGGCGAGATGGGGG
>CALHGI010000551.1 GCA_938029995.1 uncultured cyanobacterium
GGAGACCTATGGAGCCCTGGGGCATCCGTCACAAGAACGATTACGGTTGCGGGCCTGGGCGATTGATTTGGCCGTCCGCTGTGGCCATGGGGCGGTAATTGTATCGCGGGGGGCGGCGAATTTTGCGGGGCATCCGGCCCAGCGGGTATATCGGGAAGCCTTGGCGTTTTCGGTGTCAGGTCAAAATAATCAGGTGATGAATGCCAGTTTGGAGAGGATCGCGCTAGGTGATTCTTATGGTGGATAATTCTGTTTTGGGTGGATGATTGGGTAGGGGATGTGCCCGATGCCAGCCCTGCAGAATAGGGCAACAGTCGATTATAGTTGCTCTGCATATCTGTGGATAAGACTTTACAGATTAGGGAATTAAGTTTGTTCTACCCCTGTCTTTGATGGTCATAAACCATCAGACACCAGATCAGTCTGGCCCACGGACATCTGTTGTTTTAACACCACCAAAATCAGGCTGGCCAAAAACCCTCCCGTAGTTAAATATAGCCATAGATTTGCCCCCACTGTGTCTGGATGATCCAGGGCCCAACCCCCCAGGGCAGGCCCGATGGTGAAGCCAATGGACCAGCATTGGGATTCTAGGGAGAAGTAGATACCCCGCAGATTAACGGGGGCCATTTCCCCTAGGAGGGAGATGCCCGCTGGGGAGTATAAAATCTCGGCTAATGAGAGCAAACTAAACACGCCAATGGCCCATGGTAAAGCACTGGTGGGGGTGATGCTGGTTAGCCAAAGGAGAAAGAATGCGGCACTCCAAATGGTGAGGGCAACGAGCAAAATGGAGATGTGGTTGATGGCCTTGACCAGACGGGTGATGGGTAGCTGGAGAACAATTTTTATGAGCACATGCCACACGAAGAAGTAGCTGATCCATTGTTCTGAAAAGCCGGTTTCAGTGTTGCCGTGGGGGATAAAGTTGGCCAGGTACAGGGGCAGGGTACTGGTGTGCTGGGCAGCGTAGATGGTGAAAATAATGTTGGCACTGAGGAAGGTGAGAAGATGGCGATCGCAAAGGGCCTGCCACCAGTCTTGCCATAGGTGGCGGGCCTCCGTCTGGGGCTGGCGGGTTTCGGCAATGGCGACATAAATCACACCGGCAAATAGGAGATAGGTGACGCCTTTGAGAATAAACAGGGTGCTGTAGTTGCCATCCATGGCGATGTACTGCCCCGCCAGTAAGGCCCCTAGGGCAAGGCCCAGGTTATCCACCAGCCGAGTTAGGGCAAAGGCTTCTGAACGGTTTTCGGGGGTGGTGAGGTCCGTGGTGACCGATAAATTTGCGGGCCAATATAGGCTCACCCCTAGGCCCAGGAGCATATTGCCCCCCACGAGCAACCCAAAGGTATTAGCAAAGGATAGGCAAAAACAGGCCATGGACGTGACCATGGCCGATAGCATCAGGGTGCGGCGACGGCCCCAGAAGTCGGAATCAATGGCATAACCGGACCAGAACCGGCCAGCGATGCCCGCCAGCCCACTGCTGCTGAGGGCCAGCCCCACCTGGGTGGGGGAAAACCCCAGTTCATTGACAAAGTAAATGGAGGCGTAGACTAGGGTAAACCCTTGGCCGATGTACAGTAGCAGCTGGCCCGTGGCTAAAATCCATATTTCCCGCCGAAGCTGGGGGAGCCAGGTTAAAAACCCATGGGTTGTCACTGGCGGGTCGGGTTGGGGGTTGGGCTGATCCATGGGCTAGACCACGTCCACAACAACGGTACCAAACAGATTTCCCCTATGCATGGCGGCATGGGCGACGGCCATGGCATAGACCAGCACCGTACGCAGGGTAGCGTTTTTGTAGGGCAAGTCATGGCAGGAAATGTCGACCTTCCCTGGCACAGCCTGAAGGGGAGAGACCACCCCATGGTCCGCTGCGGTACCCAAGGCTAAGCCCCGCTGGGCCCCATAACTCCATATCCGTTCTCCAAGGCGCCCAGGGGATTCGGACCAAATGGCTTTCATGGCAGCTGAATATCAGGGGGCAGGGATGGCACTATTCAGGAATTATGGCATGCATTCCGTTCAGACATAAGTTCTGTTCAGACATAGGTATAGATGTAACGCAGCAAATGCTCAAAACTAAAGGGTTTAGGGAGGTACTCATTGGCCCCCAGCAATAGGGCATGGGCACGCTCCTTTTCGCTGTACAGGGCGGTTATAACAATGATTGGCACCTGTATTCTCTGGGCGCGGATGGCCCTAAGGATGGACACCCCCCTTAGGTCTGGCAGGCTTAGGTCCGGCAGGCCTAGCTCCGACAGGCTTAAATCCGGCAGGCTCAGGTCCAGTAAGACAAGATCAAACATCTTTGAGAGCGCCAAAGGTACGGCCCGCTCTCCATTGGTTACGGATAGGGTTTGGTGCCCCACTTGTTGAAGCCCTTGGGACAAAAAGGACCCAATGCGGGGTTCATCCTGAATAATTAAAATACTAGCCACGGGATTAGGCCCAACCGAGTTCTCCAGGTACCCATCAGAGTACCTAGCTGATGTAAGTGATTTACAGTCAATTCGCGGTTTTCAGGCCATTTGTAT
Source organism: uncultured cyanobacterium (assembly GCA_938029995.1). Lineage (GTDB taxonomy): Bacteria > Cyanobacteriota > Cyanobacteriia > Phormidesmidales > Phormidesmidaceae > Leptothoe. Next base: position 2,547 of record CALHGI010000551.1, read on the forward strand.
GATGCTCCGTACGCCAGAAGGCGCAAGGAATGGTAGCAACAAAAAATGGCCCGTCGATGTACGCCAGGAGAAGCAAGGAATGGGGGCAGCAAAAAATAGCCCGTCGATGGGGGGACCGCCAGGGGGACGAGGTCGGCCAACGGAGAGGCTAACTATCCCGGCGAGATGCCAGGCTTAACATGGCCACCCCGGCGGTGACTAAACCAATGCCAAAAATCTGTTGTTGCTGCAACGCTTCTTGCAATATCCACCAGGCAAATAGGGTGGTTAATGCGGGGGTGCTGGCGCTGAGCAGGGCGGTGAGGGAGGCCCCGATTAGGCCAATGCCAAAGTTGTTTAAGACGTAGGCAATTAGGGTTAGGACGGCGGAGCATAGGGTCATGGCCAGGACCGGACTCCAGGCGGCGGGGGCGATGGTAATGGGTTGGTGGACCAGTAGGCTAAGGCTGGCGAGCACCGCCACCAGGATAAAGGTATAGAGGGAGAAGGGAATGGGGTGCAGCCCTGGGTAGCTGGGTTGGGGTTTGAGGGATAGCTCTGCCACAATGCCGTAGAGGCCAAAACTAAGTCCGGCACCGAGGGCACTTAGGACTCCCAATAGTGG
>CALHGI010000552.1 GCA_938029995.1 uncultured cyanobacterium
GCCCATTCCATTAAGGGGGGGGCAGCCAGTGTTGATTTAGACACCATTAAAACCATTGCCCATCGCTTAGAAGATGCCTTTAAAGCGTTGTACAGTGACACAATCATCCTAGATGCCGAGCTAGAAACTCTGCTATTGCGAGCTTACGATTGCCTACGCCACCCCCTGCAGTCTCAAATCGAAACGGGTACTTATAATGAGAAACAAGCCTTAGCAGCATTTGAACTGGTCTTTAACGAACTAGAAGAACGCCTTGGCCCAGCAGCTTTAAATGTTGCCGATAGCTTTATGCCCAGTGCCATCGATCTGGGGGTAGATATCGTAGCCTCAATTTTTGAGGTGGATGTGGATGAGGTATTAAAACAGCTACAAGAGGTGTGCACTCATCCTCAAAACTATGATTGTGGAGAAGAATTGCAAATACAGCTTGAGGTCTTAGCTGGGTTTGCCGAGCTGGTCGAGCTACCAGGGTTTACGGCGATTATGAATACGGCTCAAACAGCCGCCGGACAAAATTTTAATCAGCCATTACCGGTTATTGAGCAAATAGTGAAGGAGGTGGGAAATGCCCGCACCGCTATCCTGGCTGGCAATCGGGAAACACTGGATGGCCCCTCTGACATTCTACTAGCGATGACAGGTGGTGCCATAGCTGGGCCGGATGATCCTACCCACATGGACATATCTCCCCCTGAACAAATCGATGAATTGGATTTGGCTAACCTGGATCTGAATGCCCTGGATGCATCTGTCCCTGAGCAAATCCATGAATTAGATTTGGCCAACTTGGATCTTGATGCCCTGGATGAGTCGGTAAACTATGGGGTAGATGCACCAGGTTCATTGAATAATGAAGCGGCCAGTCAAATATCGACCCTAGAGGAAATCTGGTCCATAGATGCCATAGAGTTTCCTTCCGTAGAACGGGTCAATGATGACATAGACCCGGTTCCTAATCCTCCCGATATTAAAGCGCTAGAAGATGTATGGGGTGAAGCCGAACCATCAGCAACAACATTAGATGTTGAGGTTACGGACTTTGAAGCTGTTATGGAGGAATCTCCTCCAGCCCCCCTAATAGAGCATTGGTCTGAACCACCATCTACTTCTCCGTCGCCCGCATCTCCCGCATCAGAGACAACAGCAGACATCGCCCATGGGCCTGAGTCCTTCAATCCAGACGGGTCAGAATTTACAGAGCCAGAACTCACAGAACCTAAACCCACAGGTCTAGAGCTGCCAGAGCCAGCAGAACCAGAACTCACAGGTCTAGAATTCACAGGTCTAGAACTTACAGAATCAGAACTCGCAGGTCTAGAGCTGCCAGAGCCAGCAGAGCCAGAACTCACAGAAGAGAACGTTGCTAGTACTACACCCCCCAACACCATTGAGTCTGCTATGACCTTAATTGGTGAGGTGTATGACTCATTGCCCAATATCTCGACTGAAGCTATCCCGGTTGCCCCTCCGCCTCAGGCAACAAAACCAGCCGTTAAATCGGTGACCTCAAAATCTAAACCAAGACTATCCGCTAAAGTGGCCCTGGACCGCCTGGAAAGGATGGACAATTTGGTGGGAGAGTTATCCATTAACCGTAACAGTCTGTCGCTACAAAATGATCAGTTCCAGTACACGGTTCGTCAATTAGGTAAGAGATTTTCATCATTTCGCACTATTGTTAAACAGTTACAAAGTCTGTCGGATCAAATCTTAATCGCACCGGAGCGACAGAGCGTTGGAGCATTGCCTAATCTGTCCCAAACGGCTTTTGACTCCTTAGAAATGGACAGCTATGGCGAAATAAATTTGTTGCTAGAAGGGGTATTAGAAGAAGTTTTCCAATTAGCCGAGTCGATTGATGATGTGGCCTTGTTTGCAGGACAGTCAAACCAGCTCCTCGAACATCAACATCGAACCCTGACCCAGCTGAGGGACGAACTGATGTGGTCGCGCATGGTGCCTTTAGATCGGGTATTAAAGCGATTTCCCCGAGTAATGCGAGAGCTAGCAACAACCCATCAAAAACCGGTTCAACTTAACCTCATAGGCACAGATGTTTTAGTGGATCGAGTCATGCTCGAAAAACTCTATGATCCACTATTACATTTGTTGCGTAACGCCTTTGACCATGGGATTGAGAACACTAGCGAGCGACTTGCTTTAGGTAAACCGGCTGAGGGAAGCATCGAGATCCGGGCTTATCACCAGGGCAACTATACGGTCATTGAAATTAGTGATGATGGGAAAGGACTAGATATCAATCGGATTAGCCAACGGGCTATCGAAGTTCAACTGCGGTCGCCAGAACAATTAGCGGCCATGTCAAAGCAACAAATTCAGCAGCTGATCTTTGAACCAGGGTTCTCAACGGCCCGTGAGGTGAGTGAACTCTCAGGACGTGGAGTAGGGCTTGATGTTGTCAAGGAGAATTTACAGGCTTTTAATGGCAAGCTATTACTAACAACGTCTCCGGCTAAAGGGACAACGTTTTTCCTCAAAATACCCCTCACCCTCACCCTCACCAAGCTGGTTATCGGCAGCATTGGGACTACGGCCGTAGCGCTGGCCTCCGACAGTATTGAGGAAATTATCAAGCCCATGGAGCAGCAGCTAAAATCCAATAGCGGCCAGAAATTTCTCCATTGGCGAGAGCAACTCATCCCGGTTTATGATTTGGCTGAGTATTTGACTTATCAGTGCCAAGTTCCTGAACAACTGCCCCAGGAATTAAAAGGAAGGCACAAAGCCCAGGGGCAAAATACAATGCTGATTATTCAACAGGGCGATGGAAAATTAGCGCTGAGTTTAGAACAGATTGTGACTGAACAGGAGCTGGTGATTAAACCGTTGGGCAAGGCTATTGCCGCACCCAGTTATATCAATGGCTGTACAGTATTGGCCGATGGTAGCCTGGTGCCAATTATTGATGGGGCGGCATTGATTCAGTTTGAGGCAGGCACATCTGGGGCAGGAGCCTTTGGAGCAGGTGTATCTACACCACGACAAAGCCAGCCGCAGCGGACTCAAACTCTGATGATTATTGATGATTCATCGGCACTCCGCCGCACCCTGGCCCTAACGTTGAGCAAGGCCGGGTACCAGGTACTACAGGCTAAGGATGGTCGCGATGCGTTGGAACAACTGCAACGTGGCGCCCTGCCAAATCTGATTATCTGTGATGTGGAGATGCCTCGACTGAATGGGTTTGAGTTTCTCAGTCAGCGACGGACGAATGCGGTCTGGGCCGAGATCCCCACGCTAATGCTGACATCCCGTGGCAATCATAAACACAAGACCCTGGCTAAACATCTGGGGGCCACGGACTACTTTACGAAGCCCTACATTGAGAAGGAATTTATAGGTGCGATCGCAGCCCATCTACAGCCATAGCCATGACTATCCAAACCCTTGCCAACGACGTCAAAACCCTGAGACTCATCACCATGGGTCTTGGTGAACTAACCATTGCCTGTCGTATTGAGACAGTCTATAAGGTGGTCGCCCAGTCTAAAATCCACAGCAGTGGTCTAGGTTATACAGGATTAACCCACATTGATGGTCATGCGGCCGTCGTGGTTGATTTACACCACAAACTATTCAACACATCCATTGCGGACCAGCGGGGCTACTTTGTCATCCTTAAACCCCAGGTGGGAGATTTAGTAGCTATTCCAGTCACAACATCACCAAACCTTATGGACATACCGCGAGACCATGTCAAGGTCTTGCCAGCAGCCTATCGTCAATCCGATACGCTCAACATTGCTAGCCATGTGGCGGTTGTCCCCCATGGAGATAAAACACTTACCCTCTTCATCGTCGACGAAAATGCCCTAATCTAAAGGGGCGTTGCTGATCCTCGGTATGATTTCGACTGAACCATGCCGTTCTAGAGTGCGTCTGATCGATCTTCGTCCCCTAAATCAGCAACGGCTCTAAGGGCCATCCACCAGCAAGAAAACATCTTTTCCCCAGACTTAGCATCAGTCTCCCAGTTAGAGATTGTGAGATTTCAACCAATCCAATATCAACCCATTAACCAACTCTGGACGTTCATCATGGGGGCAATGCCCTGTGTCTGGAATGGATTGAAACGCGACGATTTTCCCAGGATCATCGGCCATTTCTTGATAGAGCGTCGCACCTTGAATTGGGGTCCAAGGATCGGTTTCGCCCCAAAGCACTAGCAGTGGGTGCTGAATCTGCGGCAAAAGCTCACTGGGCCGTGGCCCGGGCGGAGCCGTCAAAATTGAAGCAAACACCTTCTGAGCCCCCAGATCACAGGAAGGACGATAGAGGATTTCCACCAATTCAGGCGTAATGGCATCGCGGTTGCCATAAACCTGCTTAAGGGCACTCCGAATGCGGAATTTTTGGCGCACCTGCTCAAAAATTAGCGGCCCCATGACCGAATTACTAACGACCTTACTAAACACCCCCATCACGACACTGAGCGGACGAGGTAAATCTTCGGGACGATGGTTAAGGCTACCAGCACAATTGAGCAGCACCCCACCTTGGGCCATATCAGGGGAGTTAGCCAAGGTCATCAAAACCAACAGTCCCCCAATGGAATTACCCACAAAAACGGCCGGGACACCGATATGGTGCTGCCAAAAATCCCGTAGAAGGACTTCCCACAGATCTAATGAATAATCTAGGGCTGGTTTTTCAGAGCCCCCAAATCCCAGAAGGTCCAAGGCATAGACCTGATAGCCCGCCGCTGCCAAAACAGGAATATTCTTACGCCAGTGACCAATGGATGCCCCAAACCCATGAATCAACACTAGGGGGACACCATCGCCTTCAACGGTGTACCGAATATCGTAACCTCGCCAGTTCCAAATCATGGGCTGGCATGGGCCAAGGCCCTTGACAGAGGGAGTATTAGGAGATTTAAGTGAATCTAAATCACGGGATTTGAGGGGGGGATTAACGGTTTGGCCAGTCATGCCTGCAGATGTGCGCTACGGTTTTTGAGCTTTACCTCATCATATCCGTTTGCGATCTGGCCTGATTGCCGCAGCCCCGCCTGCTCCAACAAACTTGCTAGCCAACGCTGGGCCTCCGGACGGAGAGGCGGAATGGGATCCCGCTCATAGTTGATGGAAAAGTTATAGGTGGACCCGGCACAGGTATCGATCAGGGCCTGTTTCAAATCAACCGTACAGGAGGCTTGGGCCCCCTCTCCATCTTGGGGACGACTCAGGGGCAGGGTAAGCGGAGGGATAGGGGCATTAACCTGCCAGGTGTACAGTTCGGCTTTGGGACGCTGATCGCTACGACTGACTAAAACTTGATAGTCCGCATCACTTGGACCATAGGCAGAAACGGGTTCCCACCCTCGCAATAGGTCAATCTCAACAAAGTGAGTATCACCACCAAAAATAGCCTCGCAGCGTTGTTCGTAGTTTTCTCGACCACGACCTGGGCGTTTTCTCTGCGGTGTGAGGACCTCAACAATGGTCACCGTTGTACCAATTTGATGGTCGATGACTTCTATATAGTCCTCTTTAATCGTTTGAGGAACAGCAATGTAAGTGGGGATGGGTTGTTGGGAAGGGTCAACAGAACCGTTCACCCCGTTTGCCGTTGCCCCCAGGGTTCCACTACTACAGTTTGATTGGCCCGACTGCTCTACCACCAGGCTATCTTCACCGCTGACACGATAGACCCGTTGACGGATAATGATGTTGTATCGGTCAGAGACTTCCTTCCGCAGAAGGTTGGCCAATGCGGTAACAAACCGTGGATGAATGGTCGGCCACAGGTCGGGATGTTCCAGGTAAGGGTTCATGCCGGGAAACATATCAGGCATTAAAAAACCTCTGAATGATCAATGACTGGGTCTTTGTGGCAAATAAACCTTGTCCACGTTCAGAATGGTCGTTTTGACCTAGGGAAACTACAGGGTTCACTTGGCCGTGGTTTAAAGCTCGTATTAAACGAGTCGCTGGGTAAGGGTGCTAACCAAACGGCCGGACATATTCTCCATAAAATTCTAACAAGTAGACTATTTGATGGGGAATATTGTCGTTCATAGTTACGGGCATTCTAACTTAAGGATAACGCGATAAAACTATGTATGTTTGACCACCATGAATAAGAGTAAGGACTTGCTCAAGGTGCGCGTAGTTTCTTAGATCAGGAATAGGTTAAACATTTAGGCGATTTGTAGGACTTCATAAAATCTTTTCACAGGGCTCATCAACAAACAGGATTTTAGTCAGATTTTATTAAGTGCTCAATCACAGGAAAAGCCAGGCTCTCGTCAAAATATGGTGAATTATGGAATTTTCGAATAACGCATGGGTCGTACTAGCCGTCATGCTGGCTATTTTGGGTATGGGAGGCGGTGCGATCGCAACCACAACGCTACGGCCCTTGGGGCGGCGGACTCCCTTCAAAACGCCCATTACAGACCTATCCATCCCCATTAGCGGCGAAGCTCGCCATCAGTTTAACCAAGGGATCTTGGCCTATCGGGAAGGGGGCTATGCCAAGGCCATTGATTGTTTTACCAAGGTCCTTAACGGTGAGCCCACCCTAGCCGAAGCATTCCATAATCGCGCCAGAGCCCAAGCCAATTTAGCCAAACAGCAGGCGGCGGTAGACGATTTCGTCGCAGCCAGCGATCTGTATGATCGCCAGGGATCAAAACCAGGGATTGACTGGATCAAAACCGATTTAGATGTACTAATCAAATTTTAGGATATCCCTGATATTTCTCAGGTACCACAGCCTTTCCAATAGGCTTGCAATCCATGGACTCCAGAGAGGGTTCCAGCAGCTTGGTATTTACAGCTGTGTTTTGGGTATTCCTGTAAAAAGGATTTGAAGTTGTAATGAATGCCCATTTCAGTCGATCGTTTAAACAGCAAACTTTGTTAAGTTGCAAATATATTAGGGGCATTCCATGGAAATGGTGGCTTTCGCCAAATTAGCTAGCGATCATATCAAAGGCTTCCTAGGATGTTTGCTCCATTCCTTATGGTTGTTTTTGTAAGAGATGTCCCTCAACTCGCATTCTGGAACAGTTCCAGCTTTAGAGTTCTAACTTTAGAGACGCGTTAATAGGTTGTAAACATTTCAAATCAAATTGTATTGGTGTTTTACTAGTTCAAAAGTATTATGAGAATTTTAGTCACAGGTGGTGCTGGTTTTATTGGCTCACACCTAATTGATCGCCTTATGGGGGAAAACCATGAGGTAATCTGCTTGGATAATTTCTATACGGGACGCAAGCAAAATGTGTTGAAGTGGTTGAATAATCCTAACTTTGAGCTGATTCGGCACGATGTGACAGAGCCAATTCGGTTGGAAGTTGACCAGATATATCACTTAGCCTGTCCAGCTTCGCCGGTTCATTACCAATACAATCCGGTGAAAACCATCAAAACCAATGTGATGGGTACGCTTAATATGCTGGGCTTGGCCAAGCGAGTCAAAGCCAGATTTTTCCTAGCATCCACCTCAGAGGTATACGGAGATCCTGAGGTGCATCCCCAGCCTGAGGAGTATCGGGGCAGCGTTAATACCATTGGCATTCGCAGCTGTTACGACGAAGGCAAACGAGTTGCAGAAACCCTAGCTTTCGATTATCACCGTCAAAATGATGTGGATATCCGGGTGGTCAGGATTTTTAATACCTATGGGCCTCGGATGTTGGAAAACGATGGTCGGGTCGTGAGTAACTTCATTGTCCAGGCGCTACAGGGCATTCCCCTGACCGTCTATGGCACCGGTTCCCAAACCCGCAGTTTCTGCTACGTTTCTGACCTAGTGGATGGATTTATCCGCCTGATGAATGGGGATTACATTGGCCCAATGAATTTGGGTAATCCCGATGAGTACACCATTTTAGAACTGGCTCAGTCTGTTCAGAAGAAGATTAATCCTGATGCTGAGTTGAAGTTTGAGCCCCTGCCCCAGGATGATCCACGCCGCCGCCAACCGGATATCACCAAGGCCAAGAGCATGCTGAATTGGGAACCAAAGGTGCCCCTAAAAGAAGGATTGGAGCTCACCATCGCCGACTTTAAGGCGCGCCTTGACGAAGCGGGTAAACTGGCATTACCCACCCCAGCAAAATCTTCCTAGCCGATTTTGTGGATGCCGAGTTTCCCTTTGGTCTGACTATCCCAAGGGGAAACTCGGTTTGAACGATAGGCCCAAGTTGGCACCCCTAAGGTTTACTTTCACTGGATTTATTTTTTAAGTAAGGAGTATTTATATATGCGTGTTTGTGTTATTGGTACGGGCTATGTTGGCTTGGTTACGGGTGTGTGCTTGTCCCATATTGGCCATGAGGTCATTTGCGTTGATAACAATGCAGAGAAGGTCAAACTGATGAAGTCAGGGCAATCCCCCATTTTTGAGCCGGGACTGTCTGAACTGATGCAATCCTCCATGGAAGCAGGTCGCCTAACCTTTACCACTGACCTTGGGGCGGGAGTATCCCACGGCGATATTTTATTCATCGCCGTGGGTACGCCGCCGCTGCCTACGGGGGAAAGTGACACTCGCTATGTTGAAGCTGTGGCCCGCGGCATCGGTGAAAACCTCAACGGTGGCTATAAGGTGATTGTTAACAAGTCCACCGTTCCCATTGGTTCGGGCGACTGGGTTCGGATGATTGTCATGGATGGCATGGCTGAGCGTCAGCAGGTACCGGTGGGTGCCGGCGCCCCTGCCAATAAGCCAGAGACTCCTCCCTTTGACGTGGTTAGCAATCCGGAATTTCTGCGCGAAGGTTCTGCAGTCTATGACACCTTCAATCCGGATCGAATTGTCCTGGGCGGCAGTAACCCCAAGGCTATTGCCATGATGAAAGAACTGTACGAGCCGATTGTGGAGCGTAAGTTTGCTGAAGATGAGACGGCCTCCCAGGTACCGATTTTGGTCACTGACCTAAGCTCCGCTGAAATGGTGAAATATGCGTCCAACGCATTTTTGGCCACAAAGATTAGCTTCATTAATGAGGTGGCCAATATTTGCGATCGCGTCGGAGCGGATGTGGTTCAAGTCGCCCAGGGCATTGGCCTCGATTCCCGCATTGGCAGCAAGTTCCTTCAAGCCGGTATCGGTTGGGGCGGCTCCTGCTTTCCCAAAGACGTATCAGCCTTGGTTCACACCGCTGATGACTACGGCTATGAAGCTCAGTTACTTAAATCCACCATTGACGTCAATACGCGGCAGCGTCTGCTTTCCCTAGAAAAACTACAGCAGATGCTGAAAATCTTGAAAGGTAAGACCGTCGGTCTGTTAGGCCTCACCTTTAAGCCCGATACTGACGACATGCGGGATGCACCCTCCCTCATTTTGATTGAGCACCTCAATCGATTGGGGGCTAAAGTCAAGGCCTACGATCCCATTGTTTCCCAAAGTGGCATGCGTAATGGCATGACGGGCGTCATTGTGGAAACGGATGTTGAGCGCCTAGCTGATGGCTGCGATGCCCTAGTACTGGTAACCGACTGGAAACAGTTTAAGGATTTGGACTATAGCAAGATGGCTGGGCTAATGAATACCCCCAACCTGATTGATGGTCGCAACTTCCTAGACCGCAAAGAGCTGGAGACAGCCGGGTTTAACTATAGCGGCGTAGGTCACTAGGCGACCTAACCCACATTCCTAGGCAGGTGCAGGCTTGCCTCTACACAAAAGGCTGGTGATATCACCAGCCTTTTGTGTGGGAAAACCCATAGCTAATAATTTGAGCCTGGGGGAATTCAGCTTCTGGCATCGGGCGAAGCCCAGCGGTCTAGGGCACGCTTACCTCCCCAGCGCGCTA
>CALHGI010000553.1 GCA_938029995.1 uncultured cyanobacterium
GGTAATGAAGCCTAAATTTGCCACACTCATTTTATTGACACTCTTAAGTGCTTTATTGCTGGTCCCCTTTGTGGTTAGTCCAATATATTTAGATGCCTTGCGAGAGCGCTCCATAGAGTTGCATCAGTTTATTCGTGGGGAAGTGTATAAACAGGCGACGGGCTACGTTGCCCTGGCGTTTGTGGTGGCAGAAATGCTGCTATCGCTGCGCAAACGGGGCCGCAGTTGGATCGGGAAGATCAAGCTGCCGGGCTCGGTGATTGTGTGGCGTAGTGTCCATATCTTTTTGGGGGTGGGTCTGTTGGCGGTGGTGGTGATCCACACCATTGGGGCTACGGGTCTGAACTTTAATGCCATATTTTTATGGATTTTCTTTGCGGTGACCCTGTCTGCATTGGTGGGGGTAGTGGCGGAGACGGGGGTATTGGAATCGCCGCGTAAGATCTTCGGCGTACCTGGGAATAAAGATCTTGCGATGAATAAGGGACCATTGATTCGAAATATGCGGGCCGTTTGGCTGCCCACTCATATTTTCTTGGTCAGCGTTTTCATCATGATGCTAGGGGTTCACGTGTTTTTGGCCTATTACTATCGCTAAGGGAACGGTAATTTATATGGTTTCGACTGCCAAAGAAGTTTCTAAAGACGGCCCTACGGATGTCTCACGCCCTCGGATGAAGTTAGTGGGGGCAGTGGTTGCGGTGGTGGCAGCGGTCTTGGTCACGTTCCTCATTACCCGTCCAGCAGCGACCACCAGTAGTTTTACGCCCCTGTCAGGGTTGATGACGCTGAAGACGATGGCAGCGGAGTCTATGCCCTATGGGGATGCGATCGCATCGCCCCAACCCACCCTGATCGAGTTTTATGCCGACTGGTGTACCACCTGCCAAGGCATGTCCACCACCATGGCAGCCTTACAGCAGCAGTATGGCGCCAGCATCAACTTCGTCATGCTCGATATCGATGACCCTCAATGGGCGGGCCAAGTGAACGACTACGGAGCCTCTGGAGTGCCCCAGTTCACCTTGCTGGATGCCCACCATAGCGAAGTTAAAACCTGGGTTGGAAAAGTGCCCAAAATCATCCTCGCCAATGTCTTTGATCAGCTGATTGGATAGTCCAGCCATGACCCTATTAGACCGGTTCCTCAGACTATTAGAATTCCTGGAAACTGCCCAGGGGGTGTTTGAATTTCTCACCGACCCCATCGGCCTATCGGGGGTTTTGGCCATTTGTCTCTACTTTCCGATGCAGGCCCTTGGCTGTGATGCGTCTGCCGCAGCCACCTTGGCCTGCACCGCAGCCCTCACCTTTTTCTGCCTGGTGGAAAAACCTGATTTTTAGCGCTCCTTAATAGAAATCTGGCGCAGACCAAGGTTGGCAAGGCATTCCGCGTTCCACCTCGTCTGGACTTGCCCCATCCCAGGCCACCGTCATAACGCAGGGAAGGGGTGGCCTGGGATGGCCACCCCTTCCCTGCGTTATGAATCAAAGCCGACAATGCCTACCGGGGCAGATTCAGGGCTCCGTTTTCCTGCAGCCAAATCACTTGGGAATCAGTCAACCCACGCACATCCGTAAATAGGGCCCCAGCCACTTGGGCATCGGTAAAGTTAACGGCAGTTAAATTAGCCCGCTCCAAATTGGCCTGCTGCAAATTGGCCCCAGCCAAATTGGCCCCAGCCAGGTTAGCCCCCTCCAACTGCACCCCCATCATGGAAGCATTGGCCCAATCGGTCTTAATCAGACTAGCGTCGTTCAACGTTGCCCAATCAGCCTGAACTTGCATCAACACGGCCCCATCCAACTGGGCCTGCTCCAGTTCAGCATTGAGCAAGTTTGCCTGGGTCAGGTCGGCACCATTAAGGTTAGCCTGCTCCAGCAGGGCCGACTCTAAATCCGCTTGCTGGAAGGACGCGCTGCGCAACATGGCTCGATGCCAACGACTGCGGGTCAGGTTTGCACCGTCAAACAGGGCATCCCGAAAATCGGCGTCCACTAGCTTAGCCTTCACCAAGTTGGCCCACTTAAAGTTCGTCCCGTGGCCAACGGCGTTGGACAAATCAGCTTGGGTGAGGGTGGCAAATGATAGATCAGCGGCCGTTAAGTTGGCACCATGGAACTTTGCCTTGGGAGCGTGCAACTCGCGGAAAATACCCCGCTCCAGACGGGCACGGGTGAGTTCAGCCGACTCTAGACGGGCATGATCAAAGCAGGCATCGGCCAATACCGCCAACACCAGGGTGGCCTTAGAAAAGTCAGCCCGCTCACAGGAAGCCCCGGTCAGATTGGCCTGACGCAAGTAAGCCTGGGAAAAATTACCTCGATCCAGGGCCGCGCCACCTAAATCAATCCGACTCAGCTCAGCGCGACGTAACGATTGCTGGTGATTCACTTTAGAAAGCACTTCGTTGACGGTGAGCTGAGACATAGCGCTAAAAATCCTTAATAAGGTATCAGAAGTAACAGTTTGCTATTCCTAACCGTATAATACACAACAGTTTTCTAAGAAACCCTGTGAATTAAGAAATATTAGACTTCCTTTATCTGGATTCCATGACATGAAGTGAGCTTATCGTGACATTTCGATTCCCCCCAGACATCCATAAATCCTAAGCTTTCATGACATCTAGAAATCTTGTGACCGCAGGAGACGGCGGAATATTCGCCAATATCGCTACCCCAATGACGCGCTCCAAGGGAACGGGAACAGAATAGCTTTGCACCGTCTCGGGAATGGGCATGGCGGCTAATTTTGGCAAAATAGCCGCGCCCAATCCTTGGGCCACCATACTCACAATGGTGGAATCTTCTTTGACGTTGTAGGCCACCTTCAGGGGCTGTTGCCAGCGCGACCAATGTTCTCTCACCGCAGTGGTGCATTCGGCATAGTTCAACAAAATAAATGAACAGGACGACAACTCTCCCCAGGTGATGGACTGGGGTGTGGAATCGTTGCCCTTAGGCAGTAGCACAACATACTCATCGCGCATAATCTCCCAGGTTGTAAAGTCTTCTGAGCGGGGGAGGGGCAACAGTCCCAAGTCTGCATCACCACCGCGCAAAGCCTGTTCCACCCCAGCCGGGTCAAATTCATCCAAGCTAACTTCGACCCTAGGATAAGACCGTTGAAACTGGGCAATTTTGGATGGGAGCAGGTGGGTAGCCGCACTGCGAAAAGAGGCAATGCGCAAACGGCTATTGTAGAGAGACTTTTCCAAGTTCACTTCGTACTCAATAGACTCCCTCAGGTCTAAAATTTTGTTCGCATGTTTGACGACGCGTTCACCGATGGGGGTAAGTTTTGCCCCCAAGCGCCCTCGCACCAGCAGGGGCACCTGGAGTTCATTTTCTAGGGATGCGATCGCACGACTCACCGCCGACTGAGACATTTCCAATACCAGCGCCGCATCAGAAAAACTACCACATTGGTCAATGGTCACCAGCACCTTAAGTTGGGAAATGTTCATTGCGAGAAGCTATTCGGTTAGCGCATAGATACAGGTCGATGGGCGATTTGATTCTTCGGATGGGGATAGCTAGATTAAGTACAGAGCACAGTTGAGCAGCCAAGTCAACCACTCCTATGTTTGAACTATATCCATTTGAAAAATTTAGAGATACTCCTAGCGTCCAATTTTTTGATATTACAGTTCCCGACTCCAATGCCCGTGATTTAGTTTTCCATAATGGTCCGGCAATTAGCCCCCACAGTGCGAAAACAGGCGATTGGCAATTTTATCTGCATCCTCGCCAGGAAGATAATCTATTGGCACTCTCAGGGGGACGGACATTTTATTTAGTCAACTTTAATTGGGACTATCCGTTTCACCGGGTACGCCTGGAGCAAAACGCGCAAATCTTACGGATTCCCCCCGGGACTTTCCATCGGTCAGAATCCGATCCCCAGGGCTCCCTAGTGATTAATCAAGCAGTTCGCCAGGTTAGTGCAACGGTCCATAGCGAGTTCCGGGTGTACAACAGTGCCGAAATCCCGAAGCTCAAAGCACTCTTATCTTCAGGCCTGTCACCCATGAACCATGGATTCACCCAGCAAGAAGACTTGGCTCAATCCCCCATGGCAGCATAATTCCTAATCCCCATGAATATTCCCTAGCAACGGCCCTGATGGATCAGGGCCGTTGCTAGTTTTTGGCGCTGCTGATCCTCGGTATGATTTGATCTGCGAAATTCGGATGTATCGCGTCA
>CALHGI010000554.1 GCA_938029995.1 uncultured cyanobacterium
GATTTGAGTTGACCTATGGATTTTGTTCCACAGACCTGAAACGATTTTTAGCGAGGAAAGATCCGAGGACGGGACAAAAAAATGGTGTATCGATCCCCAGCGTGGATCAGCACATGGCCCATGAGAAAAATCGAAATGGGAAGTACTATTGCGATCGCAAAGGCGCTGCCTGTGATTTCAAAATCCTAGACTTAGGCAGCGATGCCCTAGTGGAATGGATTATAGACCAGTCCCTCCCACTGGACTCGCTTTACTACTACGGCCCCAATCGGCCTATCCACATTAGCTATGGGCCACAGCATAAGCGACAGATTTGGGCATTTACCGAGAAGGGAACGCCGACGAAGCAGGGGGTGGAGGGTCGGCAGAGGAAAGTGAAGAGTGAAGAGTGAAGGGATGAAGAGTGGGCTTCGGCTCCGCTCAGCCACCAGAGAGTGAAGGGTGAAGGGTGGAAGAAGCAGTCTTACTCTCTACTCTTTACTCTTTACTCTCTGCCGTGTCCGTACCTGAGACTTACGCAGCTTCAGAGTATACGGGTCAGCATCTTTACGCCACACTAAACGATGGCCTTGCAACTGGGCACATTGCTTATCAAGACGCTGCTGCCACTCGTTGAGAGTGATGTAACTAGAGCCGTCCAACAGCCCCCAATCTTGCTCTTGGCGACTGAGTTTGGCAAATTTGTCGTAGTTGGAATAGTCCGAGGATAACAACAACTCTTTTTGGAGAAGAACTGGCGGATTTTCCTGGGGGTCAAAGTCTCGGTAGCGCACCTGGAGATCTTGTAAACCTACTTTCATACTGGTGTGTAGGACCGGATGGGGGGCTTTATCAAATTCCGGAAAAAACAGATAGGTGATTTGGGGTTTAGTGTAATTTAGCTTGACCACCGTGGCGTCTATAGGACGGCCCAGGGTTCTGGAGACACAGCCTTCGTAGAGCCTCAGGAGGGGATCCAGGGTCTCTAACGCTGATAGATGCACCCAGAGAGAATCGGGCATCTGTTTACCAATAGGGCTTTGCTGGCAGTGGTTGGCCAATATCTCCAAATTGCCTAGGCTAAGCAACATCAGGTCGGCAGCGGTGCAGGCTTGGCGATAGCTGCCAAAGAGGGCTTTGATGTCGTTTTGAACAGTGGGACTGAGATCTTTAAGCTTGGGGCGTTTGCCAAAGTGGCTGAGGGCTAGATATACCAGTAGGTCCTGACGGCGCTTGGCTGCGATCTCATCCCACTCCCCCGTATCGGTCACCTTGACCACCAGGTTAAACGCCCGCTTCACCGAGCCAAATTCCCGAGTTAGCGGGTCTAGGTGTTCCGGCAATAGTTCATCGGCGGTGGGGACCCGCCCCCGGTCCGTAACAAAGTCCATCAGCGGCTGGAGCAGGGTTTTGTATTCCTCAAAGCGCTTAACACTGAGACGCACCCTGGGCGTTGTCGCCCGAGAGCGAAATCGGGATGCGCGAAAGGCTTCGGTCTGGGCAGGGTCACGAAAAACAAAATAAATCCCCAGGGCAGCGGGAATGGCATCTACCCCTAACACCTGATCGATATAGGCCTTTAGCTCTTCCTGTTCGTAATACTTTTGAAAGGTGTTCCGGCGGGTAATAATGCCATCTTCATAGGCCACCAATCCCCGACGACTGTCTGCCACCAGGACTTGAGCGGCCACAATCATCACCCGCTGAGCCAACTGCCACGCCCTTACCAAAGACTCTCGCCGTTCTGCCAGGTCCTCGATCACATTAATGACATAGCCCAGATTGACGATATCGGCTACTTTCTGAGGTGTATCCGGCTGGTAAAACGCGTCCCAGCCTAGGGATTGAAATCCTTTTTGTCCCATGCGGCTAACATCGCCACCATGGCCACAGCCGTAGTCAAAGAAACTAGTGCCTGGGGTAAAGAGTCCCGCTTCTAGGGCTAAGCGCACGGGTTTAGACAGAGCCTTACGCACAATAGCCGCTTTATGCCGGTCAATTTTGGGTTTTGCTGCCTGTTTAGTCGTCTGTTTAGCGGCCAGAGGGCAGACCAGGGCATGACCATGGACCATCAGCTTGTGCTGCTGCAGCCGAGCCTGCCACCCTTGCTGTGTACCGATTAACCGCGAGTTTTCTAAAAGGCCAAAGGCGTCCTGCTGCCGCGTCAGGTCGGCAAATGATTGGTAACGAGGGTAATCAGGGGAAAGAAACGTCTCTTTACGATGTAAAACCGGTGGATTAGGCGTTTGGCTATAGTCCCGATAGTGGAGCTTTTCCGTGGCAAGATTTACCTGCACCGCAGAATGCAGCGCCGGATGGGCCAACCGATCAAAATCTGGATAGTAAAGGTAGGACAGCTTGGGCTGCTCGAAATGAAATTTAACCAGAGTTAACGGGACATCGTCTCGCAAACAGGCCCGTGCTTTAGCCTCATACTGCTGCAAAGCTTCATCCAAATACTGTAGGGCCGAACTATGGACATAAAGGGCCCCTGGCAAACATTTCCCAAGGTGGCTGCGTTGGCACTGGGACACTACAACTGCCAGGGAAACTAACCGTTCAGACGCGACTACTGAATGAGATGCCATAGCCCTGCAAGTTTCAATACATGTGTTCTACACTAGTGTTGGTTGAGTGAAGAGTGAAGAGTAAAGGGATGAAGAGTGAAGGGTGAATGAATACTCTTTACTCTCCACTCTTTACTCTTAATCACTCCCCCAACCCAAATCTTGAAACCTAAACCACCCCTATTTGTAAACTCATTCTTTAATTCACCCTAGATGTAGCGTTTAATAGATAGACTAACGCTAGCCATGGGAGTCAGATGCGAAATCTCAGTCTATTTGAAACTGAACGACTGTCATTGGAGCGCAGCATTGAGCTGACCATCGACTCTTTGACCGCCTATGGAGCTTTATACAAGCATTGGGCCATTGCTTTTAGCGGTGGTAAAGATTCTTCAGCGACTGTAACGTTAGTTGCTTATTTGTTAGAAACGGGCAAAGTACCTTGTCCTGAAAGTCTAACCATCATTTTTGCCGACACTCGTCAGGAACTGCCGCCTCTACACAACGCGGCTATGAAGTTACTGGAAAAACTGCGAAGCCAG
>CALHGI010000555.1 GCA_938029995.1 uncultured cyanobacterium
TTTGGGTGGGCCCTGCCCACCGTCCGGTTCTTCCGGTTCCCAAGAACCTTATAATAAATCCCCATGGAAATCATCTTTGTCCTGGTTGAACCAGAAGAACCCGAGAACGTGGGTGCTGCCGCCCGAGCCATGCACACCATGGGCTACAACACCCTGCGCCTAGTGCGTCCCAAGGCCGACTATCGAGGTGAAAAAGCCTTTGCCCTGGCCCATGGCTCCCAGCACGTGCTGCAAACGGCCCAGGTCCACGACACCCTGACCACCGCCATTGCAGACTGCGATTTAGCCTGTGCCGCCACCGCGCGCCACCGCTATGAAAAACACCACTACACCTCCGTGCGGGACCTGCCGGAGGCGATCCAGGCCAAGGGAGAATGGCTCCATCGCATTGCCCTGGTGTTTGGTAGCGAACGCTCGGGCCTGAAGTCCGCTGACATTGATTGCTGCGATCTGTTGGTGACCATTCCCCAGCACCAGCTGCAGCCATCGTTAAACCTGGCCCAGGCGGTCATGGTATTTAGTTATGTCCTGTCTGCCGAGCAAACCCAGGTGCAAATTGTAGACCAGCGTCTCAATAGTGAACCCATGGCCCCGGCGGAATATGCCAGCCTCAAACGACTCTTGCAGCAGCTGATGAACCGGGTGGGGCTGCCAGAACGCTACCAGGGCTATGTGATGCGTGGTGTGGCTCGCTTGGGGCGAGAGGATCTTTATATGATCCATAAGCTGCGGGCCGCCTTTGACCATGCCTTGGAACGGGACGCTATTGGGAAAGAAAACCCGTAAACAGCAGGGGCAGTAGTACGAGCAGGCAGCCGATAAACAGTAAGGTGCCTGGATCAATATTGACGACAGGGGGTTTGTTAGGCATGGTTTTTAGGGTGATATCGGGGGGTGATATTGGCTGGTGATGCTGATGGCATCCGTCAGGTGAGTCTATACAATTGATATCCCTGAATGCCTTTCGTTGCAAGCGCTAACCCCATGGGCCTAATGCATCGGGCCATGGGAAATGATGTTGGACTGAGGTGGCTACGGGGTGATTGCGACGGGGTAAAGGGGCTTTGGGGCAGGGGCTGCACAGCCCTTTAGTCAGGGGCCTTTAGTCAGGGGCCAGGGCTGATTTGTAAAAAACTACGGCGAATTAAGTCAATGTCCATCCCCTTGATCCATGATTGGGTGATCTTGGAGTGACACCGATGGTTGATCAGCAAAACGGCCTGCTTAGTGACGATGCCTTGACCCGACCTGGGGATGGGGCGAGCTATAACTGTTCGATAGCGGTTATTGGGGGCTCAACGGCGGCCTACACCACGGCCCTAACGGCCCTAAAACTGAAGCTGGATGTTTGTTTGGTGCAGCCCCAACGGGTGGTGGGGGGACAGTTTACGGCCCAGGCGTTACCTGCCTCGGACGATGGTGACCTATTGCGCCACCGGGCTGACCTGATGACCATCGACGGTGAAGAATTTGCCATTTCCCGGGGACAGCGTCTGTTTCGACAGCGGCAGCGGCAGCTACAGCCCGTGGCCGGAAAGGTGGTGGATGATCCAGGTGGTTCCTGGGTGTGCCCCCTATCGACCACGCCGGTGGTGGCCTCTACGGCTTTAAATGAACCCCTGCTGCCCTATCTTCGGTCGGGCAAACTGACGCTGATTCCCTATGCTGAGCCCACGGAGTTGTTGCTGGCTAGCGGCCCTGGCCGGCGGCGGGTGACCGGTGTGGTTTGCCAGGATACTCAAACCCAGAATTCCTTTACGGTGCAGGCCAAGATTGTGGTGGAGGCCACGGACTTTGGCGATCTTTTAGAGGTGGCTGATTTGCCTGCGCGGGTGGGGCAAGAAGCGCGCAGCGATACGGGGGAAGCGATTTTGCCCGAAGAGGCTAGGTCCCAATGCCAGCAGTCGTTTACCTTTGATGTGCTGGTGGAGCGCACCCGCCCTGGCCAGGGGGTGCCCATGGGGGCACCGAAGGAGTATGGCCGGGTGACTTGGTTAGACTTGCAGGAGTTTACGGGGAATTTCTGGGTCAATAAAAACAAGACCTGGAAAAAGCGCGATTTCTTTGATGCCTTTGGCATTTTTCGCTATCGTCGGCTGCAGCGGCGGGCTGTTAATAAAACCACAGTTTCCCCTGGGGATGTGGCCGTGATTAACTGGGGCACCTCTGGACATCCCCACCGGGGGCAGTGTTGTGGCAATGACTATCGCACGGGCTATTTAATTGGCCACAGCCGGGCTGAGCGGCAGCGGCAGGTGGCCCGGGCGCGCATCCGGGCCAAGGCCTATATTCATTTTTTGCAGGTTAACGGTGTCCCCGACCTGAAACCGAGGGGCGACTTAACCTGGACTAAGGACGGCGTTGCCCTGGAGCCCTACATCCGTGAAGCTCGCCGGGGGGTCGCCTTGACGACGATTCGTCACCAGGATGTGGCGGCTCGGTTTTTTCCTAACCAGGCCCGCGCCCGCGCCTTTGACGATACCCTCGGGATTGGCCAGTACCACTATTTAGACCTCCATGGCAATTTGATGGAGGGCCATGTAAGCCCCAAGGGTAAGGATGTGATTGCCTTGCCCTTTACCCTGCCAGCAGGTGCCTTGGTGCCTGTGGATACGGATGGTTTGGTGCTGTCGGCTAAGAGCATTGGCACCACCCACATTACGAATGCCGCCTATCGGATGCATCCGGTGGAGTGGGCCATTGGTGAGGCTGGTGGATTTTTGGCCGCCTTTAGCGTGTGGACAGGGAAACAGCCCCGCGACATTGTGGGGGATCAGGCCCTGTTGCGAAAACTTCAGGGCTTTGTGGCCCGCAACGGCATTCCCATTGTCTGGTTTGATGATGTGTCCCATGCCGATGATGATTTTGAGGCGATTCAGGTGATGGCGGCGGCGGGGATTATCAATAGTGAAAATGGGAAGGATCTACATTTTCGGCCCTATGGCAATGTTAGCCGTGCGGTGGTTTGTGCGGCCCTGGTCAATCTTTTGGGGCTGGAGAAAACGGTTCCCCCTAGGCCTACGTTTACCGATGTAAAACCGGGGCAGCATTGGGCCTATGACGTGATTGAAACCCTGAAGGCCCAGGGCATGGTGGCGGGGGTGGGGCGGGGACGCTTTGCCCCCAACCAGGCCATGACCCGGCAGCAGTTGGGCTGGTTGGTTAAACGGGCGATGCCGGACGCCTATGGTGCGGCTTTTGCCCAGACTCCTCAGACTCGGCAAATTGTGCAACGACGAGATCTTTCCCGGGTGTTTTATGCCCTGCTCAAGGCGAAGTTGGCGATTTAGACAATGTTATAAAAACAGAATAAGTTGCGCGGTTATAAGGACAAAGTTCAGCCATTTGCAGCTATTTCTGCGCTTGTGGGGTGTCCTAGACTTCCTTATAAGCGCAACAGAACTAGGTGAGACATGCCCACTGAACAAATGACAATCTATGTGCCCCCTAGGGTTAAGAAGGCCATTCAACAACTGGCCGCGACTAAAGAGCAGTCGATGAATACGATTGTGGTACAGGCGTTGGAACTTGCGATCGCAGAGTGGACCGCTCAAAACAGCGCATAATTCCGCCCAAAAACAAAAAGTTAGGGCGTCAGAGGATTTTACGCTTAGGGGACACACCGTAAAATCTTCTGATTTCTCTCTTCGAAAAAAATATCTTTAAAGCGGCCACCCCACGGGTGACCCATTGGCTATGCAAATTAACTGCGATTAGTCGTGGAATAAAAGAGATGCACCCGGAAGGTTTGTGTCCTGCTCATAATGAGCGTTGGTAGCTTACACCCTGATTTAAAGCTCAAACATCCGTTTGGGCTTTCTACGCTATGGAATAAATCATAGGAGAAAATGTTCTTTTGGGCATAGCTATGTCCGTTAGTGTGATCATTCTTTACGGTGACTCCATGGAATATTGAGCAATTGCGCAGCCGTCTGCGGTTACGCAGCTTTTGGTTGTGCCGCTGTCAGTTCCGCTGGCGCCACTGGGTCGCATTGTCCCGCACGGCTTTATATTCTTCTTGGGACATTTTATCTAGGTTTTTGAGAATAAAATTCATTCGCCCCTGGTGTTGAAGTTTGTTGCGATGGCGGGCTAAAAAGTCCCAATAGAAATAGTTGAAGGGGCAGGCATCGTCGCCGGTGCGGACCTTGGGGTTGTATTGGCAACCTTTGCAATAGTCACTCATGCGGTTGATGTAGTTGGCGGAGGCGGCATAGGGTTTGGTGGCCAGCACTCCCCCATCGGCAAACAGGCCCATGCCAATGACATTGGTTTGCATCACCCAGTCGTAGGCATCGATAAAGGCGGCATGGAACCATGATTCCACCGCCTGGGGCGAGAGCCCGGCGATGAGGGCAAAGTTACTCAGGATCATCAGCCGTTGGATGTGGTGGTTATAGCCTGTGCGTTTAGCCTGATCGATGCTTTGGTGCAGGCAGTTCATGGGGGTGTCACCGGTCCAAAAAAACTCGGGCAGGGGCTGATGGTGGTCGAAGTAGTTACCGCTGGGATAATCCTCATCCACATAGGTATAGAGGCCGCGCATGTATTCTCGCCAGCCCAATACCTGGCGGATAAAGCCCTCCACGCTGTTGAGGGGCACATCGTCTTCGTGGTAGGCCCTTTCGGCGGCTTGGATCACCTCCAAGGGGTGTAGTAGGCCAATGTTTAGGTAGGGGGACAGCAGGGCATGCCACAGGGTATCTTCCCCCGTTACCATGGCGTCCTGGTAGGGGCCAAAGGTGGCTAGCCTGACGTGGATAAAGTAGTCGAGTACGGCCAAGGCTTGGGTGCGGGTCACGGCCCAGCCAAAGGAGTCTAGATCGCCAAAGGTGTCCACCGCCGCCACCGACGCCATCACCTGTTGGGTAATGGCGTCGGGTTTAAACCATTGGGGGGCTGGGGGATTGATGCCTTTTTTGGGGGGCTTACGGTTTTCCTTGTCGTAGTTCCATTGGCCCCCTACGGGCTTGGGCTTTTTCGGGCTGCCTTCGATGAGAATGCCGTAACGTTTGCGACCCTCCCGATAAAACGATTCCATCAGTAAACTGTTGCGGCCGTCGGCCCATTGTTTAAACTCGTCCGCCGACCATAGGAAGTGATTGTTGGGGACAAGGGTGAGGGGGCAGGGCAGCTGTAGGGTTTTGAGTAGGCGGCTAAAGGGACGGTCGGCGGGCTCCATCACCCTGAGTTCCGTAATGTTCTCCTGTTCAATCCACTGGCGCAGGGGCGGGGCAAAATCGGTGGCCATTTGGTAGGTGACGGCTCGGCCTTGGGCTTTTAGCTCTTCGGCAAAGTGGCGCATGGCGGACCAAACCAGGACGAGCTTTTGGCGGTGGTAGGGCCGTTGGGTGCTGTGACTGTGGGATTCGATAAAAATGACGGGGGCATTGGCGGCACTCGCGAGGGCTGCCTGGTCTGCCCATAGCTGATCCCCCAATATCCAAATTCCAATAGTCATAGGTGTTTTTGCGGCCCATAGGATGGTAACGATTTTCCGGTTTGCGGCTGTCTTTGGCAACCGTTTTTGCGGCTGTTTTTGCGGCCCCGGGGTTTATGCTTGGCGGTGATCGTTGAATCCATCGTTGCGGCCCTGGGGTATGGGGCCCCTGGGAAATTGCTGATTTTCTGCATCATGACTCGAACGCTGCAGTCCCTAAGTTGGCCCCGGCGATGATTGCTTAAAGCGTTTAGATGGCAATCGCTATGGGCGTAGCAAACGGCTGACTGCATTCGTTAGTTTGCGATATTTTTTAACCTTTGGTGTTTAGATCAGCACGCGCTAGTATTTGCCTATAGTAAATGGTCTGATGCATGGAATGTCATGGTGTAAATCAGACTATTGACGGCGTTGTTAATCCTTGGGGGCACCTGAAAAATGATTGTGGTGCACTTTTTCCGGGGTGGTTCATCCTGTAATTCACTAGTGGCGACGTTTGTCCTGCGTGTTACCCAATCGGGAGGTTAGTTCCATGAATACGGCCGAAGCCGCTCCCTGTGTATTGCTAGTGGAAGCGAACGA
>CALHGI010000556.1 GCA_938029995.1 uncultured cyanobacterium
ACCACCCCCAGGTCGTCGACCACCGTGCGAGTCATTGCCCATCAACACGAAAATCGGCAGGCTGCAACGGTTTATATCAAAAATATTCCTGTATTAACCTACATTGACTCAGCGGAAGCGGAAGCGCCTGTCTCCGGTTGGGTTCAGACTACAAACGTAGCGCCTGCTGACGGTGTCCTTGCTGATGCCGCAAGCATTTCTACCCAGCTAGAGCAGATGTACGGTCAAGAGACCGCCTTTACTGCCCACTGGAAGGAAGGAAGCTATGTGGTAATGGCTGGGGACAAACCCTTGATTACCCTGGGTGACACCATTCAGCTCCCCGATGCTACGGACAACGAGGCAGAGGATGTTCTTCAGGTGACGAATCGACTACGTCGTCTCCTGGGCAATGGGGCCGAGCCGGTTTCCGAAGTGATTGGTCGGCCCGCTCCCCCACCGCCGCCGGTGCAGCAGGTGGCCGCCGTACGCTCAAGCTATAGCGGTATGGCCTCTTGGTATGGTCCTGGGTTCCATGGCCGCACCAGTGCTAGTGGTGAAGCCTTTAACCAGTACGACATGACGGCCGCTCACCGTACATTGCCCTTTGGCACTCGGGTGCGGGTAACGAATCTGAATAACGGTCAGCAGGTGGTGGTACGCATCAATGATCGAGGTCCCTACAGCCATGGTCGCATTATTGACCTATCGGCTGGAGCGGCTGGCGTTATCGGTTTACAGTCCGCTGGTGTAGGCCCTGTACAGGTCGAAGTGCTTGATTAGAAAAGCGGTATTGCTGATTCTCGCCATGGATACATTGGGGAAATACTGATGGGCGGTATTTCAGATGATTGCTCCATGGCCTGAACTAGTGACGGAAAATAAGCCCTTAGGCTCTTAAGAGAGTAGGGATCTCCCATGTGAGATCCCTACTCTCTTGGTGTAAATCAACCCTGATCTTCAATTCCGACCTTTGCCTTCCTCCCGTACTACGGAAGGAAGGCCAACACGTGGGGGAGAATTCCTGTTTAGCCGTTGCTGATGTAGGGGATGAACCGCTCGATTTAGACGCCGTCTAGAACGGTATGGTGCCGCCGAAATCACCCTGAGGAACAGCAGCGCCCCTTTTTGAGGTGAGTGCCCCTTTTGGGGGCGGCGATCCAGAAGATTGGGAGCCAGAAGATTGGGAGCCAGAAGATTGGGAGCCAGAAGATTGGGAGCCAGAAGATGGGCTGTCTGCTATCGTTAAATCTTGTGTCTGGCGAGGTTGCTGGGGAAGTATCTTGCGGTTATTGAAAACGGTAGGCGGACTGCAGTGCTGGCGAGAAAAGCAGTCAGGCTCCATCGGCCTAGTGCCCACCATGGGGGCATTGCATGCAGGGCATCTGAGTTTGATCCATCGGGCCCGTCGGGATAACGATGTGGTCATTGTGAGTATTTTTGTCAATCCGCTGCAGTTTGGTGCCAATGAGGACTTAGACGCCTATCCAAGGTCCCTCGAGCGGGATGCGGATCTGTGTGCTGCGGCCGATGTGGATTGTGTTTTTGCACCCACGGCCCTGGGCTTATATGGACCTAGCTTTAGGGATATGGATGCCCTGGTGACGGTGTTGCCGCCCCCTGGGTTGGCCAATCTGCTGTGCGGTCAGTTTCGCCCTGGCCACTTTAATGGTGTCGCTACGGTGGTCACGAAGTTAATTAGTTTGATCCAACCCCAGCGCTCCTATTTTGGCCAAAAGGATGCTCAGCAGCTGGCGATTATTCGGCGATTGGTCAGGGATTTGAACCTGCCAGGGGCCGTAATTGGTTGCCCCATTGTGCGGGAGACGGATGGACTGGCCCTAAGTTCCCGAAATCAGTATTTAAGCGAGCAAGAACGTCAACAAGCCGCTATACTCTATCGGGGGTTAGGGAGCGCTAAACAGAAATTTCTAACGTCAGGTGTGCGATCGCAACAGTCCCTCGTTCGCACCGTGTTTCAACATTTAGAAACAGCCCCTGCCATTAAGCCCCAGTATGTAGAGCTGGTGCATCCCCACACCTTAGACCCCCTAGAAGAGATAAAAACAATTGGTATGTTGGCAGTAGCAGCATTTGTAGGTACTACCCGCTTAATTGATAACGTTGTGTTGCGGGCACGGCGACCCATTATTGCCATTGACGGCCCAGCCGGAGCCGGTAAGTCGACCGTGGCCAGGCAGCTAGCCCACCAGTTGGGCCTGCTCTACTTGGATACGGGGGCCATGTATCGCGCCCTGACTTGGTATGTGCTTTCCCAGGGATGTGATCCTCAAGATGAGGTGGCGGTGGCCGATCTGCTGCCAAAATGTCAGATTAAGCTGGTCCCTACCCAGTCGGAGACAGGGCCCCAACCCCCCGAAGTTTTAGTGAATGACACCGAGGTTACCCAGGCCATTCGCACCCCTGAGGTCACGGCCCAAGTATCCGCCGTGGCCGCCCAGGGAAGTGTGCGCCAGGCCTTGGTGGAACAGCAGATGCACTATGGCCAGGCGGGTGGTGTCGTTGCCGATGGTCGAGACATTGGCACCCATGTGTTTCCCGATGCCGAGCTGAAAATCTTTTTAACCGCATCGGTGGAAGAACGTGCCCGGCGACGTCAGCAAGATTTAGCCAATCAACAACAGCCTGTGCCAGATCTTGCCGAACTGGCAAAAGCCATTAGTGAACGGGATCATCAAGACAGTACGCGTGAGATTTCTCCCCTTCGCCAGGCAGAGGATGCCATCGAAGTTGTTACCGACGCCCTTACGGTTGAGAAGGTATTGGATAAACTGTTAATGCTCTACAAGGATAATGTTCTTGCCGGGGACGATTCTGAAGACGCGTAGTTGTTCGAGCCTATTGGTGCGGCCCCATTAGCTCAAAACTAGATATGATGGGCGTATGGGGTTTGTGGAATAGCTAGGTGCGCGGCAATGGCTACATCAATTTAGCCGTTTGCTATACATTTACGTTTATCCAGAACGGATGTTAACAAGAAGGAATATACGTAAATTGGCCCAGAAATCTAGTCTTTTACCCCTCAAATTTACGTGTTTCCGAGGAAGGTTTTCCACGACATAGCAAGTGATAATAGGGCTAACTCTGAAGAACACGGGCAAGGCAACAAATCATCCGAGGGGGCATTTTGGATGATTTATTTATTCTTGTATAACCGCGTTTTTACAGGTGAGCTGTCTGACCCTGGGGGCTTTATGGGGTCAGACATTTTTCTTTTTAAAGGGATGAACAACTACTGCCGATAGGAACGACGCTCCCCTAGCTGTTGCTGATAGGCCCAATAGACCGCTTCCAAAAACTCATCAGCAGGTATTTGTTCTCGGGGTAACTTTTCCAATGTCAGCACTGAGCGCACATCACGGGCTAGCTTAATACTCAACGTTTTGCGTGCGTTAGCCGTTAAGGTAGCCCGCCGCTGTAG
>CALHGI010000557.1 GCA_938029995.1 uncultured cyanobacterium
AGTTGGTTCGGTCGGTAAAGGCGTATGGGGATTTGATTTTCTATGACGGGGCCATTAGTTGAGTCATTGCAGATAACCTATCTATTGGCCAATTATAATAACGGTCAATATATTTCCGACTGTATTCGTTCACTACAGGCGCAAACGAATCCCCATTGGCAATGTCTTATTATTGATGATCAGAGTAGTGATAGTTCTTTAGAGATTATTCAACCTTTTTTATGTGCCAAGATTAGGCTGCTGCGAAATGAGCAGAATCTTGGCTATATTCGAACACTCATTCACTTAATTGAAAATGCGACTACTGATATTGTAGGTATTCTCGATCCAGATGATGCACTATATCCAGAAGCTACGGAATTTATCCTAAAGGCCTATCAGGAAAACCCTGAAACTGGATTTGTTTATACAAACTATGGCTGCTTCAATGAAGACCTTTCTATGCAGACGAAGGTGGGGCTAGGGCATGCTATTCCAGCGGGAAAGACGAGTTTATTAGGGGGCTTTGTGTCTCATTTAAAGACGTTTCGTCGTAGTGCCTATTTCAAAACAGCCAGGTATGATCCTGATATTTTGTATGCCGAGGACAGGGATTTAGTATTCAAAATGGAAGAGGTCACTCCATTATTTTTTATTGACAAAGTGCTGTACAAATACCGCTTTGTGAGTAACTCGCAAAGTCGAGATGCCGCTAAACGTAGCGTAGGGGATCGTAACCATCGACGGGCCTATAAAAATGCTTTAAATCGCCGACGTATTACTGGAAGGGAAAGGGTTTTACACTTACTGTGGTTTAACAGCCAGCGGTTGGCAAAGAAAGTTGAGAACCATCTCCTTTTACTCTGGATTGTGCGTTATTCTTTGCAGTCCTGTGTATCGCTCATTATGAAACTCAATCGATTTCCATAATTTGTCTGGCTGTTTAGTCCATTGCAGTTAGATTGGGTTGTTTCACGGTGATGAGATTAACGCTCTGCGGTCCAATCGTGTTGCATTTTATACATTGTGGTAAATAACCCCTGGGATTTTAGGAGGGTGTCGAATGTGCCAATCTCTTCTACTTGGCCGTCTTTTAATACGACAATTTGATTAGCATGTTCAATGGTCGACAGCCGATGGGCAATAATTAAAACCGTACGGTTGTGGCTCAAACGATACAGGGCATCCTGAATCAGGTTTTCTGAAAGGCTATCTAAGGCATTGGTGGCCTCATCTAAAATTAGGATATCTGGATCGCGGAGGATCGCACGGGCGATGGCTATGCGCTGACACTGTCCTCCAGACAAACGAATGCCCCGATCGCCCACTGAGGTGTCGTAGGCCTGGGGCAGCTGATTGATAAACTCATGGGCATGGGCCTGTTTAGCGGCGTTAATAATCTCTGGGTAGGTTGCCTCCGGACGACCATAGGCAATATTTTCTGCAATGGTGGTGTTGAAGATATGGACATGCTGAGAGACTAGGGCAATGCGATCGCGCCAATCATGCAACTTTAATGACGGGAGTGGCTGACCGTCCACGTCAATCGTGCCTTGAGTGACATCATAAAATCGACAAATCAAATTGATCAGGGTGGACTTGCCTGCCCCGGAGGGGCCCACAAAGGCGATAGTTTCCCCCTGGCGGATGGTGAGCGACACATCTTGCAACGCCGCCGCTCCCTGATTACCGTAGCGGAAGCTAACGGACTTCAGGCGAATAGCGTCCTTAAGCCTGGTAAACGGCACTGAACCAGAGCGAATATAGGGTTTGTCATGGGTGTTCAAACAGGCTTGGATCGCATCGATGGAACCGCTGGATGCCATGATAAGAGTGCGGTTAGTGTCAACTCCCTTGACCAAAGGTTGTAGGCGATAGAGAACAAAGATCATCGTTACCAGTATTGGCAAGGATATTTGGTCCCACAGGGTGGATAGCATCAAGCTAACCAGTAAAATGACGACTGCGCCTTCAAAGATGGGACCAATGGCTGCGGTTAGTTTTTCAACTTTTAACCGGGAGTTCCGAGTTTGTCTCGCATGGTATTCGAATTGCTTTTGGGTGTGCCTCTGGCGGTTAAAGGCGCGAATGGTCCGGATTCCGCTAATGGTTTCCAAGGTGACTTGTTGGAGCTGTTGGCTGGCGCTCACCCGTTGTTGTCCCAATTGTCCTGCCTGTTTGGTTAGCTGTTGCACTAACAGCGAGATTAGCAACAGCACGCCCATGGCGACGAAGGTCAGCTGCCACGATAACAGTAATAGTAGACCTGTAAATGTAATTATCATGCAGCCGTTGACCATTAACAGCAACAGATTATTGATGGCCGTGCCGATGTTCCAGACTTCTTGGTGTAGCGTGTTGGCTAACTCCCCACTCTGGCTAGTGTCCCAAAATTGCTGCCCCACCTGAATCCATTGGTCAAATAGTCGACATCGCAATTGGTAGACAGCGTGCAAACGCAACTTGGCTACCTGAAGGGTATAGAGGTAGACCAGCAGTACTTTTAGTAAGATGGCAACAAAGATCAGGGCTGCGATCGCAAATGGCTTCTGGTCAGCGCTAATGCCTGATGTAAGCTGATCAAAAAAATCGAGGAAAAGATTACTATTGCCAGCTGCGATTGGCTGTCCATCAATGACTTGTAAAAAAGGAATCAATAAACCAATCCCTAACCCTTCGACTAAAGAAGACGCCACACCTAAAAAAACAATGATGGGAACAGCCCACGGGTATAGGTTAAGCAGCGGCAGTAACTTTTTGACGACATTTAATACGTTCATGCAAAACCATTGGGCCTAACTATTTATATCTTTCTAGGGCAAGACAAAGAAACGGGAGCAACTCTTATGCCAGACATAATCGCCGTTGCTGATTTAGGGGATGAACCGATCTGGAAATGACGCGATACATCTGACTTTCGCAGATCAAATCATACCGAGGATCAGCAGCGCCACATAATCTAACTATTCATATCTGTTTCATAGTCCGTCAAATTTAAAGATTTGGAGTGAGTCTGTGGAGAGACAAAAAAAGATATCTCAATAAAATCTGTGTTACGGTGTGGTGTCAATCATCATGAAGTGGGCGTTTGCCTAAATTTAGGTAGCTAGATGGTCTGGGGCAATGGGATCTTAGTGTGCGGCTTTTATGGCTATCGCAACTTAGGCGATGAGGCCATGCTCAGGGGCTTACGCCAATGGCTACAGCGCAATGGCTGTAATGGACCGTTGACCGTTTACTCTAAAGACCCCGCAGACACTCGCCGCCGCCATGGGGTAAGCGTGCTGGACAACCGCTATGCCGCTGGACGACGGGCCCGTCTACAAAAATGGCTGCGACATCGAACGGCCCTCGCCACCCATGGTTCTTTTATCCTAGGGGGGGGAGACCTGTTACGGGATGATCCGGTGCGAGATGTGGCCGGGGAGTGGCTGCACCCCTTGGAACAAGCGATCCACACTGGCAAACGGACGCTGGTGCTAGGCATTAGCGTGGGCAAGCTGTGGCGACCAGACACCCAAGCCCGCATTAAAACCACCCTCGACCAGGTGGATTTGATTGCGGTACGAGATCACACCTCCCGCCAGCGACTGATCAACTTGGGGGTGAGCCAACCGGTCCAGGTAATGAACGACTTAGCCCTAGAAGCAGTTACCCCCACGGACTATTGCCCCCCAACCGATCGCCCCCCCAACATCGGCATCTCCGTCCGTCCCGTGGCGGGTCGCAATGAACAATCCAGCGACGACAGTTTTTACCAGCACCTGGCCACCCTGGCCGATAACTTAGTGGAGA